>WTHH01000076.1 GCA_011523195.1 Verrucomicrobiales bacterium | reverse complement strand
AGTCACCGCAGTTGAACAATTGCCCGCAGTGTGACTACCTTGGCTATCAACCGCACCGCGCCTGCCCTGAGTGTGGGCACTACAACGGCCGGCAGGTCGTTAGTGTCGAGGTCGGCGCTTAAATCTTCTCCTCCAATCACAGCCGCACCGGAACAACATCCGGAGCGTGAGCATTTCTGATGAGAATCGCTGCCGACGCCATGGGGGGAGATCACGGCTGCCAAGTCGTGGTCGACGGTCTGTTGCAGGCACTGGAGCAACTTTCGCATATCGAAAATATCCTGGTCGTCGGGGATAAATCACAGCTTGGCCAAGCGCTTGGCCAAGCGGGCAAGTCGGATTCCCGAATCGAGATCATTCACGCTCCTGAGATTCTCACCATGGACGACAAGCCGGTGGAGGGTTTGCGTCGCAAGAAAAACTGCTCGCTTGCGGTGGCGATGGATTTGGTCAAGCGCGGCGACGCGGATGCGATTATTTCCCCCAGCAACACCGGCGGTATCGTGGCCGCTGCCTCGATCAAGCTGCGCACCCTGCCGGGAGTCGATCGCCCCGGTATTGCCGCGGTCTGCCCGAGGAACGACGGCAACTTTATCCTGCTCGACGCCGGTGCCAGTGTGGACGGCAAACCTAGGCATCTCATGCACTACGCCATCATGGGCGACATTTACGCCCGGGAAGTACTGGGCGTTTCCCGACCAAGGGTGGGCCTGTTGAGCGTGGGCACGGAGGCAAACAAAGGCGATGAACTGACTCAGGAAGCGTTCAACCTTTGCCGGGAATTGGATTTGGATTTCATCGGCAACGTCGAGGGGCACGACCTCTTTCACAATGGGCTGGACGTGGTAGTGTGCAACGGATTCGTCGGCAACGTGGTGCTGAAGTCCTGCGAAAGTCTGGCAACCTCGATGATGGATTGGTTGAAGGCGGAACTAACCGCCGGACCGGTTCGAAAACTGGGTGCCACACTCGCGAAGGATGCCTTTCGGGCGTTAAAAAACCGGGTGGATCCGGACAACATCGGCGGGGCGCCACTGCTGGGCGTGAACGGCACGGTGACCATATGCCACGGCTCCGCCGGTGCGAGGGCCATCCGCAATGCCGTGTGCAACACGGTCGAAGCGGTGGATCACAACATCAACGAACTAATTGTTGACGCCGTTGCGAAAGCCAACGACAACTTGGCTACCACCGCGACAGAGCCGGTCGCGGCCGAAGCATGACCAACCCGGACATCAAGAACCCACGTGCGGAACACAACTTTGTCGGCCGCACCTGTTCCATCACGGCTGTCGGCTCGTACGTGCCAAAGAAGGTGCTGACCAATGCCGCCCTCGAAGAACTTGTCGATACCAACGACGAATGGATCATCACCCGAACTGGCATCCGCGAGCGGCGCATCGCCGCGGATGATGAGTACACGTCCGATCTGGGTGCCAAGGCGGCGAAGATCGCCCTTGAACGGGCCAATGTGGACCCTGCCGATGTCGATCTGATCATTCTCGCCACCATCACTCCGGACATGCCCTTCCCCGCCACCGCCTGTCTCGTGCAGGAAAAGATCGGTGCGTTCAATTCCGCGGCATTTGACGTGGAAGCGGCCTGCTCCGGATTCGTTTACGCTCTGGAAATCGGCCAGCAGTTTATCATGTCCCGCACGTACAACACCGTGCTCGTGATCGGCGCCGAGAAACTTTCCTCCATCACCGACTGGCAGGACCGAAACACCTGCGTACTCTTCGGTGACGGCGCCGGTGCAGCCGTGTTGCAAAGTCGCGAAAACAGCCACGGACTGCTCACTGCGTGCATGGGTGCCGATGGACGCAAGGCCTCCATCCTCTCCCAACCAGGCGGCGGAAGTCTCCATCCTGCGTGTGGACAGTCGGTAACCGATCGCCTGCATTACCTGAGAATGGACGGTCAAGAGGTTTTCAAAAACGCAGTAACAGCAATGACCAAAGCCGCGAAAGAAGCACTGGCTCGATGCGAGTTGGAGGTTAGCCAAATCAAGTGCATCATCCCGCATCAGGCCAATATGCGCATCCTCAAGGCCGTCGGCGACCGGCTCGGCGCCAGTGAAGAACAGGTCTTTAGCAACCTGCAAAAGTACGGTAACACCTCCGCCGCCTCGGTGGCCATCGCGCTGGATGAAGCCGTCCAGCAAGGCCGCGTGCAGCGGGGCGACTTGATTCTGCTACTTGTTTTTGGTGCCGGCCTTACATGGGGCGCGGCCGTAATCGAGTGGTAACTCCCGCTTGGCCAAGCGCTTGGCCAAGTTTCCCGACACCAACCCGACCACACCGCTTAGCCAAGCACTGTTTTGACACTTGCCCAGCCGCAGAATTCCTGTTCTTCTCCCCGGCTCTCTAGAAATGGAACTATTTAACAAAATCCTGAGAACGGCGGTGGAAGGCGGGGCTTCTGATATCCACATCAAGCCGGACTCGCCAGTAGTCTACCGCATCAACAGCCAACTGGTGGAGACGGAGATGACGCAATCCCCAACCCAGGAATGGCTGGAAAAAATCATCAAGGAAATTGTTCCGGAACACTTTCTGCCCCGGCTCGAGGACGACCGCGAGATCGACTTCTCCTATTTTCTGGAAGGTGTCGGCCGCTTTCGTACAAACTGTTTTCAGCAACTCGGCAAATGGTGTCTGGCCATGCGCTACGTGGTGGCCGAGGTCCCGAAAATCGACGACCTAAACCTGCCGGAAGTCATCAAGTCAATCGCCGAGGAACACCGAGGCATTGTTCTCGTAGCCGGCACCACTGGCAGCGGCAAATCCACCACGCTCGCCGGCATGATCGACCATATCAACACTAATCAAAAACGGCACATCATCACGATGGAAGACCCGGTCGAGTACGTCTTCGAGGACAACCAGTGCATCATCGAGCAACGGGAAGTCGGACTCGACACCCCCTCCTACCAGCACGGACTCAAGCACGTGATGCGTCAGGATCCCGACGTGATCATGGTCGGTGAGATGCGCGATGCTGTCAGCTTCCGCGCAGCAATGAGTGCTGCCGACACCGGGCATTTGGTTCTCTCCACCCTGCACACCATCGATGCACCGCAATCCATCGCCCGCGTGCTCGATTTCTTCCCGTCGGAGGAACGCGAGCAGGTGCGCAAACAGATGGTCGGTACCCTCAAGGCGATCATCGTGCAGCGCATGGCCGTGCGCGAGGATGACGGCGGTGTCGTGCCTGCGATCGAGATCATGATCAACACCCCGACCGTGGCCAAGTTGATCACCGAGAATCGCACGGAAAAACTGCACGCAGCCATTGAGACCGGCACCGACGATGGCATGCAAAACTTCAACCAGTCGCTTTTCCAACTGGTGAAGGACGGCATCATCACCAAGGAGGAGGCGCTCGACAAGGCCTCCAACCCGCAGGCGCTGGAGATGAATTTCAAGGGCATCTTCCTCTCGGAAGGCAGCCGAATTCTCAACTAACTCTGCATCGGCACGCCGCGTGACAGGGCGAACCGCACAGAATTTAGTGCCGCGTCTGGCCTCCTGCACAGCGTTTTTGTTTTGCATGGCGTCAGCCGCGCTTGGCCAAGCGGAAACTGCCTCCCCTACCCTCGTCGCCGAGACCCCGCGCGTGCCGGCTGTCGGGATCGAAATTCCCGAAGACACCCAGCTTGCCCTTCGCGAACGCACCGATGCGCTTGGCCAAGCGATCGACCAACTCCGCGATCAGCTCACCGAGACTCCGCCGCTGCTTCGCTTCCTGCCGGATGTTCAAGTCTACCACAAGGCAGTCGACTGGGCATTGCGCCACCGTCTTTTCTTCAAGGAGGGTGAATTCAAAACCGCCGAGGAACTGCTCGCCGAGGGCACGGAGCGCGCAAAACTACTCGCCAAAGGCAAGACCCCCTGGACACGCCAGCCCGGGCTGATTGTTCGCGGCTACATTTCACGGCTGGACGGTTCCGTGCAGCCTTACGGGTTGGTGATCCCACAGTCGTTTTCCACCGACCCGTGGCGCAAACGTCGGCTCGATATCTGGCTGCACGGGCGCGACAACAAACTCAGCGAACTCAAGTTCATCCAACAGCGCCGTACCAGCGCCGGGCAGTTCGTGCCTCCCGACACAATCGTGCTTCATCCGTATGGGAGGTTTTGCAACGCCTTCAAGTTCGCGGGCGAGGTGGACGTGCACGAGGTGCTTGGGCATGTGAAACAAAACTATCCGGTCGACAACTCGCGCGTGAGCATCCGCGGATTCTCGATGGGCGGCGCCGGCTGCTGGCACTTGGCCGCGCACCACGCCGGCGATTGGGCGGCGGCAGCACCCGGGGCAGGGTTCGCCGAGTCGCTCGAGTATCTCGGCCTTTCAAAAAAGGGCACGCTTCCGCCGCAGTACGAACGCACGCTTTGGGGGCTTTACGACGCCACGCTGTACGCCGGTAATTTTTTCAACACAGCCACCGTCGCGTACAGCGGTGAAGACGACAAACAGATTCAGGCCGCCCGAATCATGGAACGATTCCTTACCGGGGAGGGGCTGACGCTGCGGCACGTCATCGGCCCGAAAACCGGGCACAAGTATCATCCCGCAGCCAAAGCGGAAATCGACGAACGCATCAACGCAATCGTCGCCCGGGGTCGAAACGCCGTACCGAGCGAGGTGCGACTCGTCACTCGTACGCTGCGTTACAATCGGCAGGCATGGGTGCAGGTCGACGGGCTCGACGAGCAGTGGATGCCGGCGCGCGTCGAGGCCGGCTTGATCGGTAACCGGCACATCGAGATCAGCACGATCAACGTCTCGCGCCTCGTTTTGTCGATGTCATCCGGCACATGTCCACTCCGACCCAACGGCAGCCCGACGGTGATCATCGACGGCCAGAAACTGAGTGGCGACCGGGTACGTACCGACCGTTCCTGGGAATCCCGTTTTATCAAGGCGATTGGCCAATGGCGGCTCGTGGGCCGGTTTGAGTTTGCCGGCTTGGCCAAGCGGCCCGGCCTGCAGGGGCCAATCGATGACGCCTTCATGG
>WTHH01000284.1 GCA_011523195.1 Verrucomicrobiales bacterium | reverse complement strand
CCGGTAGTGGCCAGCATAACGGCGCTGATACCATCGCCGACATCGGCGACGGCAAAATCTATCGCTACGCCATTCAGGAGGATGGCACACTTAAGGACAGGAAACTGTTTTGTGAAAGCGGCTCCGACGGCATGACGCTCGACCAGCACGGCAACGTCTACCTCACCGCCGGCAGTGTGAAAGTGTTCAGCCCGATGGGAGAGCAGATTGCAGACCTGAAATTCCCCGAGCGCCCGGCCAATGTTGTTTTCGGCGGCAAGGAATTGAAGACGCTCTACGTGACCGCGCGCACCGGGTTTTACTCGCTCGACATGGCGGTGACCGGGGCCAAGCGCGAGAAGCCGTTCCGCATCACGATCAGCACCATCGAGGACAAGATGTTGTACGACATTAAGGAGTTCAACGTGGAGTCCGGCAAATCGGTCATCCTGACTTTTAAGAACAAGGATTTTCCGCCCCACAACCTGCTCATCGTCAAGCCGGGCAAAGCCGACGAGGTCGCCAACCTTGCGATTGCGCTTGGCAACGACGGCTTCGGAAAACAATGGCGCCCCGACACACCGATGATCCTATGGGGCTCGACCATGATCGACTACGACGAGGAAACCGTGCTTAGTTTCACCGCCCCTCCCCCCGGCGATTACCCGTACGTTTGTACCTTCCCCGGCCACGCCATGATGATGCGTGGAGTGATGAAAGTGACGCCCAAGGCGGAGAAGAAAAAGTAGCAGATCCAACAAATCTTCGAAGCGCTTGGCCAACAGCCAAGCGCTTTTTATGAGGGTAGAAACTTGGCCAAGCGAAAGGTGGGGACGGCAGCCCCAGCCGTCCTAAAAAATAACTCTGCTCGCAAGCTCAGCGCTGAGGATTTAGTGGAGCAATCCATAAGACCGCTTGGCCAAGCGCTTGGTTTACTCGACGACTACGGCGGTGCCGTAGGCCATCATCTCGGCAGCGCCACCCATGACGACCGAAGTCTGGAATTGCAGCCCGATGACCGCGTTGGCATCAAGCGCCTCCGCCTGTTCCACCATGCGGTCGAGCGCCTGCTCTCGACTCTCTGCTAGCAGCTTGGCGTACTCCGTCACCTCGCCGCCCACGAGGTTGCGCATGGCGGCCATGATGTCCTTGCCGACATGACGGGCGCGGATGGTATTCCCGCGCACGAGGCCAAGTGTGCGAACAACAGTTTTTCCCGGGACGTTCGGTGTGGTGACAACGGTCATCTTCGTTTCCTCGCTCATCTTAAATCTGCACGTCGGTGTACTTGTCAGTCTTGGCGGCCTTAATCCTTTGGAGAAGCACAGTGAAAAACAAAATCCCAAACCCGATGAGAAGCGTTGGGATGCCAAACCGGATGTACAATGGTATCCTGTCATCCACGTCACCTGTCTCGGCAAACTTGCCGTCAGTGATTAGCTCCCAACAGAGGAAAACCGAGCCGCCGCCGTAGACTAGGATCAGTCCCATCAGGACAAGTATTTGCCCGAGGTTGCTCCCGACTGTTGATGTCTCTTTTTCCGTCACGCCAACGGTTTGAAAAGCGTCCGCTCAGACAAGAAGATTCCTGTGACTGCCGAAATGCAAGTAGGAATTCAGGCGGAGAGATAGACGCGGCGGATGAACGGTTTCTCCACGATGTAGTAGAAGCCGTAGATGCCGATGTGGCAGGCCACCGCGTACCAGAGGCCAAAGGCCGAGCCGGTGACAATGGCGGTGCAGTAGGCGTGGAAATTGCCGACGCCGTACATCGGGTTGGGCAGAAACTTGTACGGCCCCGCAGCAGTGAAATCGCCGTGTGCGCGGTCGAGAAACAGATCGCGAAAATAGTAGGTGCTTGCACCAACGATCCACGTCGCCCAAAACTTGATACCGAAGCCCACAACGGTCAGCAGGGTGAACAGCCCCCACTTCAACACCGGCCCCAATTCAAATGCCTCGGCCTCGTGCAGGGCAGCTAACCCGATGCCGGAGCCGAGGTTGAAAAACATCACGCCGCAGATCATGTCGTAAACAGCGAGCGCCTTTTCCTCGCCGAGTTTGCGCATCATGAAATGCTTGATGTTGGTTCCAAGAATCAGGCTGATGCCTCCGTAGTAGAACAGCCATGTCCCGATCACAAATGGGATGTGATGACCGTTTTCATCAGCGTAATAGGCGATCCACACCGAGAGGCCAAGCAGCGGAATCCACGCAAACAACATACGGCCGGAGTCCAGCCGTAGGCCATTCATTGCGAAAAAGACATTGATTGCCTTCCACAGCATCGTGAGAAAATTCATTGGATTGATTGGCGTATCCTGGCGGGGAGAAACCCGCTCGGCCAAGCGCGCGCGGAGAATAGCGATCGTCCCACTCAAGGGCAATGCGCATGTAACGAGGATTATTCCCGGGACTTTCGGCCGTTTAGTATGGCCCCCACCCAGGTGTAGCGGACTGCAAATTCATACACGGCCAACAGCAGCGCCAGCGTGACGATGCAGTTGCCCAACAGCTTCACCCATCCTGGCCAGGCGGCGTCCGCGATCCAGATTTGCAGCAGCATGGTCACTGGCAAATGGGCGATGTACAGCCAGTAGGAGGCATCGGAGAGGTAGCGCACTCTTGGGTTTTCGCCGGAGCAGTATTTTCGGAACAAGCCGATCAGGCCGAAGATCATCAGCCACGCGTATAACGTACTGAGCACAGAACAAAGCAGGTTCCAACATAGGAAGCCAGAGAGGGAGGAGGATTGTGTCGGCTCAAAAAGGCTGCCTCGCATTTCGTAGGCGTGGAGGCCAAGTAACAATACAGGTAGCGCCAGCAGAAGCGTAACGGGCCAACGTCCCGCCCTAGCGTTTTCAAAAATATCCCGTCCAAAACAGGCGGCTCCGAAACCAAAAAAGACCGCGTAATAAAAAAACAACGGAGGCCACGGAATTGGGCTTCCGGCCGTGTCCGGCCCGAAGTCGGTGATCATGAAAAACTGCGGAATAGACGTGAGAGGCACCAGCCAAAGAAGGCATCCTGGCCAGGTGACCATGCGTCCGTGTAGTGGTTTCCAGCTCCGCTTGCGGGCCAGCCAGATGAATACCGCGAAGCCCAGTACCAGCAAAAACAGATAGTACAGGAACCAGAGGTGTTGAAATACTGGGAAAATGGTCAGCAGCCAAATAACCACGATGCCTTCAACCATCTTCTGGCCCGACATCGGCAGTTGGTTGACTAGGTTTTTCATGCCGGGCACGAACGGATAAAACCACGCAAGCGGTTCATCCGTGTCCACTGGTCCGTATTCACCGCCATTTTCTTTCAGAAACAGGATCACCTCTTCGCGGTCATCGGGGAGCTGCTCTTCGTTCACCTGCATACCCATAATTTCAGCTAGAAGGATTGTGCTGAGCTCATCCATCTCTGTCGCGGAAAGCGGCGTGTCTCCAAGCACAGTTTCTGCGTTCACATCAGCCCCGGCCTCAATGAGAAACTTCACCATGTCCGTGTTGCCAAATAAAGCGGCGGTGTGCAGCGCAGTCGAGCGATCTGGAGCCTTGGCGCGTACGTCCGCTCCATGACGCATTAGCGTCTCCGCTGCTGTCACGCCTCCAACTGCGGCGGCCCATCCCATTGGGGTCAGGCCGATCGTGTCCGGTTCGTTTGGGTCGGCCCCCTTTTTGATGTGTTGTTCGATCGCAGTCGTGTCGCCGACCCTAGCCGCCGCCCAGATGGAGCGGGAGCTGTCGGGGTTCGCAGCAGCTTCAATTCCGAACATAGCAATTCCGAAAATAACCGGTGTGAGGATCGCGGTGTATATGACTAGCGGCAGGAGGATGCGCTTGCAACGGTGGCCAAGCAGTTTTTTTAGCCCGTACTTTTTCCACATCATCACCGTGAAAAATCCGCTCAAAACAAAAAAGAGCTGCATCCGAAACCCATGGATTGCATGCAGCAAAAACAGATAGAACGGGGACTGCGCCACATCCTGTGCCGGCCAAACCGCCAAGGGAAGAGGCACGAGCGACATCATCCCGTGCAGTACAATGCCCAGCAGCATCGCACCGGATCGCAGGGCGTCGAAGTCGTGGTAGCGGCGGTGTGTTGGGAGTACAGTAGGTTCCATTGCAGGGCTGAAGAAACTTTGATCGGGGCGGTAAAAGAAATCAACCTTAGCCAAGCTTGGCCAAGGTTGATGAGAAATCGATGAGCTTGGGCTGTTAGTCCAGTTGTTTTCCAGACAAACCGCCTTTTTCTTTCAGAAGTGCGGCAATCTTGGGCCGGCCTGTCTCGGCCTTTTCCATATCTACTTTCAGTTCGAGCAAGCCGCCGATGAAACCGATGATTCCCTTGGTTTCTTCACCCCAGGGCGGGGAGCATGAGTCGAGCGGGGTTTCGCCCCGTTGGCTACGGGCATTGACCTTGGCCTCGTTATCGATCAGCAACTTTGCGATGTTCAAGTTGCCGAGAAACGCCGCTCCGTGCAGGGCAACATTGCCATCGCGGTTGGGTGCGTTCACGTCCGCACCCTTTTCGATCAGCCAAGTAGCGGCTTTGTCATGCCCGGCCATTGCTGCCCAAGAGAGTGGTGTGATGCCTTTTTCGTCGTGGCCGTCTATCTTAATGTCACCTTTGGCCAAGGCAGCTTCGAGCTTGGCCAGATCTCCCGATTTGGCGGCCTCCCAAATACCACTGCTGCCGGCGATGTCCTTTCCAAATTTCGCGCCGTTTGCAGCGAGGAGCTTAGCCATTTCTGCACGTCCTTCACGGACTTTATCCTCGTCCACCTTTATCTGGGCGATAGCTTCAACGAACTTGACGATTTCAGCAACTTCATCACTCCAAGCCGGAGTGCAATCGTCGAGCGGGGATTTACCCTGATTATTCCGAGTGTTGACGTCGGCTCCGGCCTTAATGAGAGCCTTTGCCGCATTGGTACGGCCAAGGAAGGATGCGGCGTTCAATGGGGCTCCACCGTCACGGCCCCGCGCGTCCGGGTTCGCGCCTTTGAGGAGAAGGAAATCGATAACTTCGATATCGCCCCCCAGAAC
>WTHH01000188.1 GCA_011523195.1 Verrucomicrobiales bacterium | reverse complement strand
ACGCTGTGGAGGCCGGCATTCGCGAGGCCATCGCCGGTGGTGTGCTGGCCGGATACCCGCTGGTCGACGTCAGGGTCGAGGTGGTCGATGGATCTTACCACGAGGTCGACTCCAACGAACTGGCCTTCAAGATGGCCGGCATCTTTGCAGTCAAAGAAGCCTGTAAAAAGGCCAACCTCGTCCTGCTCGAGCCGATCATGAAGGTAGAGGTTGTCACCCCGGAGGAATCCCAGGGCGACGTCATGGGCGACTTGAATCGCCGCCGGGGCAAGATCCTCGGGATGGAGATGGACTCCAAGCAAATCTGCACACTAACCTGTGAGGTGCCGCTGGCCGAAATGTTTGGTTACGCCACTGCGGTCCGCTCGCTGTCCAAGGGCCGCGCCTCCTACTCCATGGAGCCATTTAGTTTTGAAGAAGTGCCGAGCAGCATTGCCGAGGAAGTTATTAGCGGCAAAACCAAGGAACCGGCACGCACTTAAAAGGATTAATCATGCCAAAGAACCGCATACGAATTCGCCTGAAGGCTTACGATCACCGTGTGATCGACCAGTCGGCCGGGGATATCGTCGAGACGGTGAAACGCACGGGTGCACTGGTCGCGGGTCCGATCCCGCTTCCGACCCGAATTGAGCGCTTCACCGTGGGACGCTCCCCGCACGTCGATAAGAAGGCCCATGAGACCTTCGAGCAGCGCACACACAAGCGCCTGATCGACATCATGGAACCCACGGCCAAGACCGTGGACGAGTTGAAAAAGTTGAACCTGCCCGCAGGTGTCGACATCACCATTAAAATCTGAGTAGTCATGGTTGGATTGTTAGGAAAAAAACTGGGTCAAACCCGGGTGTACACCAAGGACGGCAGAGCGGTCAGCGTCACAGTCGTGCAGGCCGGTCCCAACCATGTGCTGCAGCGTAAGACGACCGAGAAGGACGGCTACGAGGCCGTGCAGCTTGGCTTCGACGAACAGAAGGAGCAGCGCCTGAGCTTGGCCAAGCGCGGCCACCTCAAGGCACACAACGGACAGGACAATTTCACATCACGCTCCCCCGGTCGCACCGTCAAGGGCAAGGACCGCTTGGCTAACCGCAAGGCCTGGGAGGATCGCGCCATCAACCCGGTGCGTCGCATCAAGGAATTCCGCGACTTCTCCCTCGAGGTGAATCCCGGTGACTCCATCGGCGCGGACGTGTTTGAAGCCGGCGACTACGTCGACGTCATCGGCAAGACCAAGGGCCGCGGATTTCAGGGCGTTGTAAAGCGCTGGAACTTCGGAGGTGGCCGTGCGTCACACGGTTCCGGTGGCTGGCGTCGTCGTCCCGGTTCCATCGGCGCGGGCTCGACACCCGGCTACGTGATCAAGGGCAAACAAATGCCCGGCCACATGGGGCAGGCCAACCGCACGGTGCAGAACCTCGAGGTCATCCAGGTGCTCGCCGACGACAACCTGCTGCTCGTCAAGGGAGCCATCCCCGGCGCCAAGGGAGACTACGTCGTCATCCGTGAGGCAAAGAAAAAGCCCAAACAAAAAAAGTAAGGGCCGGAGATTTTAGAAAATGAAATTAGCAATCAAGGACACCACCGGCGCCGATCAGGGCGAACTGGAGGCCAAGTTCACCCCGGTGGACGATGACAAGGGCCAACAGGCGGTTCACGAGGCGGTCGTTGCCTACAACGCTGCACAGCGTTCCGGCACGGCCAGCACCAAGACCGTGGCCGAGGTCGCCGGCAGCGGCAAAAAGCCGTGGCGCCAGAAAGGCACCGGCCGCGCCCGTGTCGGCTACAAGCGCAACCCAATCTGGCGTGGCGGTGGCGTGGCCCACGGCCCCAAGCCCCGCGTCTACATCAAGAAACTCAACAAGAAAGTTCGCGACCTCGCCGTGCGCAAGGCATTCACCGAGCGCGTCAAGGAAGGCCAGGTGCTGATCGTCGACGGGTTGAGCCTGGAGAAACCGGCGACAGCCGAGTTGGCCAAAACACTCAACGCACTAGGCGTTGATCCCGCCAAGTCGGCCAAGATGCAGTACAGCAGTGCCGTGCTCGTCACCGGCGAGGCGGATCGCAACGTGGCACTCTCCGCACGCAACATCCAGCGCGTGCGCTCCACCACCAGCGACTCGCTGAACACCTACGAAATCCTCTGGCCCGATGTCCTGGTCTTCACCAAGGACGGCTACGAGAAGTTCGAACAACGCCTGAGCAAGTAACCAACATGAGCCCATTTGAAGTCATTAAAACCGTACGCCTGACCGAGAAAGTCATGGCTGTACAGGAACGCTGTGACGCGATGGCCGAACTGGCCGCCCAAAAGAAGGGAGGCAAGGCCGCCATCCGCCAGCAGGTCCACCTCGTGGCCAACCCGGCTGCTGACAAGAACGACATTCGTCGTGCCGTGGAAATCCTGTTCAAGGTCAAGGTCGACCGCGTCAACACCATGAACATGAACGGCCGGTTGCGTCGCAAGCGCACCCGCCACGAGGGCCGCACCCCGCGTTGGAAAAAGGCGATCGTCACCCTCAAGGAGGGCGATCAAATCACCCTCACCTAGGCCAGGCGCACAGAACAATCTCAAACGGGAACCGGAAACGGTTCCCGTTTTTTTATCGCTTAGCCAAGCGCTTGGTTTGGAATGGCGTTGACAGCGGGCAGTCGGGCCAATAGAAACGTGCCCCACTTCACACCACGCCAAGCGGCGGGATTACTGACAACAATCATGAAGAAAACAATGGCACTTTTTGCGGTGGGGATGATCCTCGCCGGCGCGGCAGTCGAACAACCGGCCTTGGCTGCGAAAAAGAAGAAGAAGGGTTCTGTGAAAAAAGAAGCATTTGGAAAAACCGAAGACGGCAAAAAGGTGGATGCCTACATCCTGACCAACAAAAACGGGTTGAAGGCAAAGATCATCACCTACGGCGCGATGCTCACCGAGATGCATGTGCCGGACAAGAACGGCAAGCTCGGTGACGTGGTCCTCGGGCACGACAAGCTGGAGGATTATCTCGACGGTCACTCCTACCTCGGCGTGACCACCGGGCGCGTGGCCAACCGTATCGCCAAGGGCAAGTTCACGCTCGATGGAAAGGAGTACACGCTGGCCAAGAACAACGATCCCAACCACCTGCACGGCGGCAACATCGGCATCGACAAAAAGGTCTGGTCCGCGCGTGTCGTGCGCAGCAAGAACGGCCAGGCGGTGGCGTTCAGCCACACTAGCCCGGACGGTGACGAGGGGTATCCCGGCGCACTCAAAATGAAGGTGACCTATACGCTTACCGACGACGACGAGCTGCGGATTGACTACCTCGCCACCACCGACAAGGCCACCCCGGTGAATCTCACCAATCACGCCTACTGGAATCTGGCCGGCAAGGGCACGATCCTCGACCACGTACTGCATCTCAACGCCGACCACTACACCCCAGTCGACAACACCGGCATCCCAACCGGCGAGATCCTGAAGGTCGACGATGTGATGAGTTTCCTCAAGCCGACCAAGATCGGTGCGCGGATCGCCAAGCTGACCGGTGACCCGGGCGGGTACGATCACAACTACTGCCTCAACAAAACCGAGTTCGGCAAGCTGAGCCTCGCGGCCCGTGTCGAGGAGGGTGGGTCAGGCCGTGTGCTGGAGATTTCCACCACCGAGCCGGGCATCCAGTTTTACACCGGCAACTATCTGGATGGCTCCGAGGTGGGCAAGGGTGGCTGGAAGTACGAGTTCCGCAACGCATTTTGTCTGGAGACCCAGCATTATCCGGACTCGATCAATCAGCCGCAATTCCCCAGCACGGTGCTGCGTCCAAAGGAAAAGTATACGCAGACCACCATCCACAAGTTCAGTACGAAGTAAGAGCTGCACTCAATTTGACCAAAACCCCGCTTAGCCAAGCGGGGTTTTTTATTGGATTAATGAACTTGTTTTAAGATTACGCTTGGTTTTCGCTGGAGTGACGAGCCTGCGAGTCCGCGCCATTTTTTCGATTAAACGCCACGGCGTCTTCGTAGCGCACCCCGTTGCCGCCGAAGATGTCGAGCGCGGAGCCGATGGTGAGGTGGACCCGCCCTTGGCCAAGCGCGGTGACACGCTGCAAATCCTCCATCGACTTGGCTCCGCCGGCGTAGGTGGCGGGGATGGGGCTGTGCTCGGCGATGAGTCGGACGAGATCTTCGTCGATCCCCTGGCCAAGCCCCTCGACGTCGACGCCGTGAATGAGAAATTCGTCGCAGCGCTTGGCTAGACGGCCCAGCGTGTCGGCGTTGACGCGGAGGTCGGTGAAAGTCTGCCAACGATCGGTAACGACGAAGTAATCGCCGTCGCGCCTGCGGCAGCTGAGGTCGATGACGAGCCGCGCTTGGCCAAGCGCTTGGCCAAGCTGGTCGAGTCGACCCTCATCGAGTTGGCCGTTGCGAAAGAGCCACGAGGTAACGATAACGTGCGATGCCCCGGCATCGATCCATTCGGCCGCGTTGTCGGCCGTGATGCCGCCGCCGAGCTGCAGCCCACCTGGCCATGCGGCGAGTGCCTTGCGTGCGACATCATCGTTTCCCTGACCCAGCTTGATGACGTGGCCACCACGTAGGTCGTCGCGACGGTACAATTCGGCGAACCAAGCGGGAGGTTTTTCCGAGACGAAATTGGTGCGGAGCGAGTCGGGTTGGCTGTCGTCGATGGAGCCTCCGACGATTTGTTTCACCCTGCCGTCATGCAGGTCGATGCACGGCCTAAACACAGGCGCATTCTACGGTCGGCCACAGGGAGGGTCGAGTTTTCGCGGGATCATTGGTCGACCCTTTTTTTCGTGGTGATCTCGACCTCGTTGGAAGGCTTCGAGCCGGCCATGCCGCGCGGTGACTGAAACACCGCGTACACGCGATAACGATACTTCTGCCCGGGTTCGCCCAGATCATCGAAAGCCTCAGTTTCGCTCCGACCGGGGCGGGGGATGTGGTTGCGAAATCTCCAATTCGATTCGCGGCTGGCGCGCTGTACGACGTGGCCGGCCTCGTTTTCCGCGTTGTCATTCCAC
>WTHH01000487.1 GCA_011523195.1 Verrucomicrobiales bacterium | reverse complement strand
CGATTCTGTTGGGCTGGAATTTTGGAATGAGCCTGCTCTTTCGACTGGATAGCGGCACCAGCACCGCATTGGTTTTTTCGGGCTCACAAAAAACGCTGCCCAACGGCATCTACCTATGGGAACGGTTTTTTGGGGATAACCCGATCGGGGCCCTGCCGCTGGCCATCTATCACCTGATACAACTGGTGGTGGACACGTTTCTCGTTCCCTTTTTCGAACGGAGAAACACCCGCGACTGATCGGCCGCTTGGCCAAGCGCTTGGTCAGGCGCGTTCGCGTTAATTCCGCAGCCAACTCCGGAGCGGCGAGTGTCGCACGAGATCGAGAAACAGTTCGTTGAGCCGCGCCGCCTTGACCTCCTCCAAGCGCAACGTGGCCACGGCGGTCAACAGCAACACCAAGGCCACCCCCGCGAAATAGAGAGTGTACTCATTCCACTCGACCCCCAGCCAGATCGATTTGCTGGCTGACAGCACGTCGATCATCACGCCCCAAAGCGTCGGGGAAAGGCCCATCGCCAGGTTGCCCACCACCGCGTACACCGCGAAGTAATGGCTACTGCCCAGGCGCGGCACGGTGGCCATCGCAAGGCGTGTCATCGACATCGTCACGCTGGAGAGCACGAATCCGAAACTCAGGTACAGCCCGGCCACCGCGTAAAAGTTCAACGGCACCACCTTGCCGGCTATCAACCCAAACACACCCACGCAAACCAGCCCCATGATGAGGCCGAACAAAATCACCGGCCGGCTCCCCAGTCGATCCAGCCGTGTCTTGAGAAACCAAAGTGTGCCCAGCGCCCCGACAAACTTGGCCGCCGAGGCGAGCATAATGTGGTTCGCCTGCATACCGGCCTCGGCCTTGAGATACTTCACCGTGAACGCCGCCAAGCCGCCAAGCGCAATGGCCATGAACAGCTCCGTCCAGAGCAGTTTTCGAAACGGTTTGGCCGCAAAAATCTCCGCCCACGGAGCCTGCTGTTTTTTGCCGGCCTCCTCCTCCGGCGGGGCCACGTCCGGCACACGCCGAATGAACGCGATGCTCACCGCCCCCATCACAAAACTGAACGCAAACAGCACGGTGAACTGCCCACTCGTCGGCGATTTGCCCAGGTAAATTGCCACCAGCAAAAACGCCAAAAGACTCCCGGCGTTGGCGAACGCGCTCTCGAGTGTCAGGTATCGTCCACGAATCGTCTCCGGGATCAGGCCGCGAATCCAAGGAAACCAGGCGCAACTGGCGATCCCCCGGATCATGTTGAACGCGAACAGCAGGACGATCAACAGCGCCAGTTGGCTCTGCGAATTCAGGACGCCGTCCATCATCGGCACGAACACTAACCCCAGCACGAACAGCAATCGAACCGTCCAGCCGGTCGCGATGAAAAACCGGTAGCCCCAGCGGCCCACGTGGGCGGCGGCGGGAATCTGGAAGATGACCATCAACGGCGTCATCCCCGCGATCAAACCCATGATAGTGGCACTGGCGCCGAGACTTTCCGCGTACAGGAAAATCGGGCTGTCCATGATGATCTGGCAGGACAGGAAGTTGAGGAAGAAAAACCAGAACAGACTCTGGACCCCATCGGGAAACGGCGACTTGGTGGCGGCCTGTCTCAAGGCAAAGGAGTGGGCCACACGCCCGACACGTGCGTCAAGTGAAGTCAGCGGCCACCCGGCTTTTTGCCGAACGTCGAGTTCATGTTGTTGTTCAACAACCCGCCGCGCACGGTTGGACTGGACGACCGATTGCCCTGATACAGCAACGGCATGCTGCGCTTGGTCGACATGGCCGGCGGTGCGGCGATGATCGACGAAATCGTGTTGCCCTGCCCCGTGGGCTTGATGCCCAGCGCCGGTGGCTTCACGGCGTTTTTCATTTCATCCACGCCGACGCCGGTGACCGGAGTGGACGCACTCGGGTTCAGGCTAGCTCCAAAATTCCACGGCGCCAGACCAAGCGGCTTGCGCGACCGCCCCCCGCCATTGGCGGCGAATGGTGACGTCCCGCCAAAGACACTCTGTTGTTGCCCGGTTTTTGTCGAGGTGAAGAATCCGCCCTGCCCTCTGCCTCCCGCTTGACCAGACGCTTGGCCTCCGGGCGTCCGCGATCCACCCGATCCGACGAACCGGCCCGCGCTTGATTCGCCGGTACCGCGCTTGATTCGGAACGGATTGCTAGAGCCGGTTTTCCGACGGGCGAATGGGGATGAATCCGAAAGCGCCGTGCGGGTCGCGAACGGCGAGTTGCCACTAAATGCGAGGCCCGTTTTTTCAATCCGTTGGGTCAGCTCAAGGTCGAGCTTGGTCTCGTCCCGGTTCAGTCGATCCTCCTCGTCCTCCTCCGGTCTCAAACGGGTAGGGTCCTTCTGTCTGCTTTTTCTGTTACGCCCGTTTTCGTCCGGGGAATTCTGCTCGTCGCCCTGAATGAAACTCTCGACCACCCCGTTCGAACTCCAGTACGGGTCGCGAAACAATTGTTTCTCCCCATTCGTCCAGTTGTCCTCGGAAATGATGTCCTCCTTTTCCTCGTCGCCCCCCCCCAGCCCGTGGAAGACCCAGTTCTTTTTTCGGTCGAACATCTCGAGCAATCTGCGGGACGACTGCTCGTCGAGTTTGCTTGATGCGGTGGGATGAATCGATGCGCCGACACCGCTCGCGGACTTGGCCGTGCTCAGGAGGCTGCGCCCGGTATCCATCTTCACATCGCGTGCACGCGACTTGAACGCAGAGCTGCCTTTCGACGAGAAAAAACGGGCTTTCTCCGCAAAAACCACCGGGGCAAACGCAAAACCGGCCAGCAAAATTACTGACAAGCAGGCAAAGTTTTTCCGTTGAAAATTCAATTTAGTGGCTGTTCCCGCGGCCGAAAACGACGCAGGTGAGACGTTGTAGGGCGGTGAATGTTCAATTTTCCGGCTCGGATTTCGAGCGAATATTGATGGGATTGGTAAAAAGCAGCGAGTTCGGAACCAGTATTTTCTCGTCTTCCTTCTCCAGCGTCGTGTAGCGCAGATCGATCGCCGTGACGTTGCCCTCAAACGATTTCACGTTGATCCACTGCCCCACCCGAAACGGCCGATAAATCAAAATCAACACCCCCGAGAGCAGGTTGCTGATTGAGTCCTTGAGCGCGAATCCCACCGCGAAGCCGGTCAGGCCAAGGCTCGCCACGATGGCGGAGACGTCGATGCCAACAGTCCCAAGCGCCGTAACCAGGCCCATGATCCAAATCACCACATTGGCCACCCGGGCCAGCAAGTTCACCACGCTGGCATCGATCCCGGTCGCTCCGCCTGCCTTGCGGATAATTTTCCGGATCACGATGGCCAGAATCCAAAAGCCAAGCAGGATCAGAAGGGCGAGCCCAATTTTCTGGGACCAATCAATCGCCAACCCGGACCAGTCAAGCTCTCCACCAGTCTGCTCCCCCTCATTCGCAACCGCTTGGGCAAATGAATTGTTCGGCAACAATACGAACATTAGCAGCCAACATTTGCTCCGTGTTAACAAATTCATTTTACGGCCACGAGCCTGTTGAAGTTTGCCGTCACAGGCAAGTCCAGTGTGTCCTGTTGCTTGACAAGGATTGTGACTCCCGCAGCATACCGCCGTGACTTACCGAACGACTTCCATGCCGTGTTTCCTAGTGGCTGTCTTGGCGCTTGGCCAAGCGATGGATGCGCTTGGCCAAGCGGAAAAGCAGCCTCCGGCCATCACCGCAATGAAGGCCGTGGTGGATCAGGTTGAGGCGGACTGGGTCGACGGCCGCTGGGCCAACACCGAGGTCGGGCCGTTCCTCGCCTCGACCATCCTCACGCCACGGGGGCGGGTGGACAAGGGCATCGCGATCAAGGTGGGCGACAAGGCTCAGGCCACGGTCTGCTTCAACACCGAACTGCTTGGGTACAACGCCGCCTGGACCGGGGGATTTTTGAATATGAAGGCCAATCGCTACGGCCTGACGAGCTGGCCGGACCCGAAGGGGGACATGATTTTTGTCAACGGCAACGCGGCCGGCTGGGCGCATGGTTCGGATTGGAATGATCCCCGCGCGAACAGGCGCGGCCCCCTGCCCCGGCACTGGGCCAAGTATCGCGGACTGTATCGGCACGGCAAACGGGTGGCACTTCACTACACGGTTGGGGACGCCACAATTCTCGAGTCACCCTGGGCCGGCGAAGTCGGCGGGCAACCGTTCCTCTCGCGCACGCTTGAAATTGGCGCCGCCGGGAAATCGCTTTCCAGCCTCGTTGCCTCCGATCCCAAGATGACCGCCACCTTGGTTGATTCGACCACGGCAAATCTCACGGACGACTCCAAGGCAATTTGGGTGCGTGCGCTGGGCCAAGGGGCCACGCTCAGCGTGTCCGGCAAACGAATTCACCTCAACATCGCCCCGGGCAAGGCCAAGCGCTTGGCCAAAGTGTTGATCTGCAACTCGGAGAAGGGGCTTAACAAAGTAACTGCTCGTCACTCTGCCATCGAATCTCCGGCACGGTTCACAAAAGGCGGTCCGGGGATTTGGCAGCTACTGAAAACCAAGGGCATCGTCGGCAAGCCAAGGGATGCGTTCGCGGTCGACACAATCAGGCTGCCGTTCGACAATCCGTGGAAGGCGCTGCTCTTCACTTCCGGCCACGATTTCCTGGAGGATCAATCGGCGCTGGTTGCCACGGTGCACGGCGACGTCTGGCGCGTGACCGGTATCGACGACAAGCTTGAGTCGATCACGTGGACCCGTTTCGCCACCGGTTTGTTCCAGCCGCTTGGCCTAAAGGTCGTCAACAACCGCGGCTACGTGATTGGGCGCGACCAGATCACCCGCCTGCACGATCTCAATGGCGATGGCGAGGCGGATTACTACGAGAATTTTAACAACGACATGTTCGCCACCGGCGGCGGCCACTCGTTTAACACCAACCTCGAGACGGACTCGAAGGGGAACTTCTTTTTCACCAAGTGCGCCGAGGGCAACCCGCATGGCGGCACGGTCCTGCGCGTCGCGGCCGACGGTACAAAACTGGACGTGTACGCC
>WTHH01000042.1 GCA_011523195.1 Verrucomicrobiales bacterium | reverse complement strand
CTCGAGCAACGCCTTGCGTGCGCTCTCGTCGAACTTAAGTTGTTTTGCTGACATAATGGATTCTATTCTGTTTGGTTAAATGATTAGCCCACGATGGCGAGAATGTCGTCCGAGTTGAGGATCTTCAACTCTTTGCCATCAATCTTGATGTCCGTACCGCCGTACTTGCTGATCAGGACCTTGTCGTTCTTCTTGACCTCGAACGGGACCTTGTTGCCCTGCTCATCAGTCCTGCCGGTGCCCAATGCGACGACCTTGGCCTCGCTGGGTTTTTCCTTGGCAGAATCCGGGATGATGATTCCACCATCGGATTGCTGCTCCTTCTCCTCGATCATCTCCACGATAACGCGGTCGCCGAGTGGTTTTACGTTTAGTGCCATTGTTTTGTTTTTAGTCTAACTAGGTGTTTGATCCCGCGTTCACGGGAAAGGGTTGTCGCGCCGGTTGTCAAGGCCACCCGGCCTTGGCCAAGCGCGACTAAATCGTCTTAGTCCTTCTTTTCCTCCACGACCTCTGCGTCTATAATAGGGCCTTCGTCCTTCTTGGCTTCCTCCGCCTGGCCGGCATCGGCGTTTCCGTCTGGTTCGGCCCCGCCCGCTTGGCCAGCTGCCTGTGCTTCCTGCGCCGCCTTGTAAATATCCTGCGAGGCATCCTGCACGACCTGCTGGAGTTTCTCGGTGGCCGCCTTGATGGCGTCTGCCGCGGTGCCTTTCAGCGCCTCCTTCAGTTCGTTGTTGGCCGCCTCGACTGCGCTCTTTTTGTCGTCAGGAATCTTGTCCCCGTTGTCCTTCAGCATCTTCTCCGTCTGGTAGGCGAGGTTGTCGGCGTTGTTGCGCAGGTCGACTTCTTCGCGGCGCTTCTTGTCATCCTCAGCATGCGACTCGGCGTCCTGTTTCATCTTCTCGATGTCCTCCTCGGACAAACCGCTGCTGGCGGTGATGGTGATCTTTTGCTCCTTGCCGGTGCCCAGATCCTTGGCGTTCACGTTGAGGATGCCGTTCGCATCAATGTCAAAGGTCACCTCGATCTGCGGCGTGCCACGCGGCGCCGGAGGGATTTCAGTCAACTGAAACTTGCCGATGCTCTTGTTATCCTTGGCGAACTCGCGCTCGCCCTGCAGCACGTGGATGTCCACCGCCGGTTGGTTGTCGGCTGCCGTGGAAAAAACTTCCGACTTCTTCGTCGGAATGGTGGTGTTGCGCTCGATGAGCTTGGTCATCACCGCCCCCATCGTCTCGATACCCAGCGAAAGTGGGGTCACATCGAGCAGCAGCACATCCTTGACGTCGCCCTTGAGCACGCCGCCCTGAATTCCGGCGCCGATGGCCACCACCTCATCCGGATTCACACCCTGATTTGGCTTGATGCCCAGAATCGCCTCGGCGGTCTCGACCACCTTCGGCATGCGGGTCATGCCGCCGACCAATACCAACTCGTCGATTTCGTCCGTAGCCACTTCCGCGTCGCGCAAACAGGCTTCGACCGGTCCGCGCGTCCGCTCAAACAAGTCGTCACAAATCTGCTCCAGCTTGGCCCGCGAAATTTGCGCGTTGATGTGCTTAGGCCCGCTGGCATCCGCCGTGATAAACGGCAGGTTGATGTCGTAGCTTTGCGAACTCGAAAGTGAAATCTTAGCCTTCTCCGCCTCCTCCTTGACGCGCTGCATGGCGTCCGGTTGTGAGCGAATGTCCATGCCACTCTCCTCCTGAAACGTCTCCACGATCCAGTCGATGATGGCGTTGTCCCAATCGTCACCGCCAAGGTGAGTGTCGCCGTTGGTGGCTTTCACCTCAAACACTCCGTCGCCAATCTCCAACACTGAAATGTCAAATGTGCCGCCACCCAAGTCGTAGACTGCGATGTTTTCGTCGGCTTTCTTGTCGAGACCGTAAGCCAGCGAGGCAGCGGTCGGCTCGTTGATGATGCGGAGCACTTCAAGGCCGGCGATCTTGCCGGCGTCCTTGGTCGCTTGACGCTGCGTGTCGTTGTAATAAGCCGGCACGGTGATGACGGCCTCGGTGATCGTTTCGCCCAAGCGCGTCTCGGCGTCGGCCTTGAGCTTGCCAAGGATCATCGCGGAAATTTCCGGAGGGCTAAACTGCTTGGTCTCGCCTTCCACATCGACCTCCACAGCAGCGTCGCCGTTGGATGCCTTTACCACCTTGTACGGGATGCGCTTAATCTCTTCGCCGATCTCGTCGAACTTGCGACCCATGAATCGTTTTACCGAGAAAATCGTATTCTGCGGATTGGTCACCGCCTGACGCTTGGCGGCATCGCCCACCAATCGCTCGCCGTTTTTGGCGAACGCCACCACTGAGGGAGTCGTGCGACGGCCTTCAGAATTCTCCAGCACAAGCGGCTCGCCGCCGTCCATCACAGCCATGCAGGAGTTCGTTGTTCCTAAATCAATTCCTAAAACTTTGCCCATAACAAAAATCAGCCAACTAAAAAGCAGCCCAAGTGCCAACCGCACCAAATAACACTTAACATGCTAATATTCAGTTGTTTATGATTTTTTAGAACCCGCCATCCACTAACGAAAAATGAGTCATGTGCGTCACAATGACTCTATTTGCACTTGACCAAGCGCAGCTGCGTCTCACTTTTTTGGGTCGCTTTTGTCCCGCTTGGCCAAGCGGAGATCAGCCGAACGGATTGTCTGTTTTTGATTGTTCCCCGTCCCCTTTGGAGTCGTCGAATGGATTGGCCTGCTTGACCGACTTGGCTTTCGCTTTCGGTTCCGGATTGGCCTTTGTCTCCGGTTCGGGCGGCTTGGGAGCAAAGATCGGGGAGAAAAAAAGGTAAAACCAGGGCAACACCAAGTGGATTGCCCAAACAAAAACCAAGCCTATCAGCTCCAGTTGCTTCAGTCCGTAGAAGAGCATGCCGGCACACATGACCAGCGCCCCCGGCATATGCGCCGCCGAGGCCAACTGCCAGGCGCCTCGCCATGTCACGCGGTTGATGGAGAAAATTTTCACCGGCACCATGTAAAGCCACCCCAACATGGCCCACGAAAGCAACAGGCCAAGCGCGATGAGCAGGCCAAGCGCGGCTAAAACCATGTGCGAACGGGCGCCCCACCACGGTTCCAATTCGCTTCTGTTGAACGGAATATCGACTCCCGGCGGATACGGCAAAACAAGTAATCCCAGCCCAAGGCTGCTGCCAAGCAGCACTCGATCCGACTCGAACGCCATGACCAGATCGACCGTCTCGACCACGTTGGTCAGGCCGCTTGGCTGGACATCGATCCGCATGAACGGCTCCCCGGCCGGCCCCTCGACGTGCAGCGTGGCGTTCCTTGGCCAAGCGAGATGGCCGTTCACGATGCCGCCGGTCTGGGGCATCTGGTCGATCGCTGCGTCAATCACTGGCATCCAAGCTCGGTTTACGAACCAAACTGCGGTGCCGGCCACAGCCAACGCAAAGAGGCACTGGACCCCGAGCAATCGCCAGCGACTGGCCACCGCAAACCGGGCCACACCGCTTATCGTAAACGGCTGCCATGCCTCTCTGGATCGGTCTTCCGCCATCGGGGCAACAACCTACTCAGTACGTATGAGTTGGGAAACCATAATCCACCCCGAAAACTGCCGGATTGACGCCATTTTCGCCCCATGATTTTTCCTGCTTTCCGCTTGACGGTTCTCGGAATTCCCGACTAGGCTTTGGGCCGGTTACCGCCTCTGGGTGGTGATTTGACAACTCAACGTTACGCACGAGTGAAGTCCGGGAGCCATCTTCCGGCTTTTTTGTTCGTTACGAACGGCCTAGGCCTTGTCGAAATAACAAACGATGAATGCAGAATTTTTAGCCAGCATGGAGTACTGGGAGCGTGAAAAGGGGCTCGACCGCGAGATCCTGATCAGCGCCGTCGAGGATGCCCTGCTCTCCGCAGCCAAGCGGGCCGTTGGCCCCGCTAGGGAACTGCGATGCGAGATCGACCGAAAAGATGGTGACATCCGAGCATTTGCCAAATTGATCGTCGTGGAAAACGTTGTCAACAAACACGACGAGATTGCCCTCGAATCGGCCAAGCGATTCAACCCCGACGCCCAACTCAACGAGGAGATCGAACTGGAGGTGACACCGAAAAACTTCGGGCGCATCGCCTCGCAAAATGCCAAGCAGGCGTTAATGCAAGCTATCCGCCGCGCGGAGAAGGCGTTGATTTATTCCGAGTTCCACGACCGCATCGGCGATATCGTCAGCGGCGAAGTGCGCGGCTTCGATCGCTCGGACGTACTAATCGACCTCGGCCGGTTTGAAGCGCTGCTGCCCAATCGCGAGCGCGTGCCCACCGAAGAATACCAACGCGGCGAGCGGATTCGCTGCTACGTCAAGTCGGTCGCCGGCGGCGGGAACGGCTCCGAGATCATCCTTTCCCGCAAGGATCCCGACTTCGTGCTCAAGCTGTTTCAACTCGAGGTGTCCGAGATCAACGACGGCACCATTGAAGTCAAGGGCATCGCACGCGAACCCGGTTTCCGCACCAAGCTCGCCGTCCACTCGCGCGACGACAAGGTGGACCCGGTCGGCGCCTGCGTCGGCCTTCGCGGTCAGCGCGTGAAAAACATCGTCCGCGAACTCAACAACGAGAAGATCGACATCATTCCGTGGGACGATGACATCGAGACCTACGTAACCAATGCCCTCTCCCCCGCCGAGATCAAACGGCTGGCAGTGGACGAGAGCCGAAAGCGTATCCACATTTTTGTCGAACCGGATCAGCTATCACTTGCTATCGGGCGGCGCGGACAAAACGCCCGCCTCACCAGCATCCTAACTGGTTGGCAGATCGACATCGACCCCGAGGAGGAGGTCAAGGTCGGGTTCGAGGAACAGGTGGCCGAAGCCGTCGACGCCCTCGCGGCGATCCCAGGGATCGAAAAGGCACAGGCCGATGCCATCGTGCACGCCGGTCTTCTCACCCTCGACGCCCTGAGCGGAGTTGATGCGGACGACCTGAAGGAAATTCCCGGGCTGGAGGACAGTGCGGAGACCGTGCTCGCAGCGGCCAAAGCCGAAATTGAGCGTCGCGCCGGCGGTGGCCAAGCGG
>WTHH01000427.1:2335-5066 GCA_011523195.1 Verrucomicrobiales bacterium | reverse complement strand
GGCTACGAACCATGAGGTTGGGGGTTCGAATCCTCCCGGGCGTACCATTTTTTTTCCTCTTTTTTTTCGTTACTTTCGAATAGTTGTCCGATCGGATAGCCAGATCATGTCCTTGTTGTTGGGCGAGGCAACGTTTAGCGGCATCAGTCGATTGTTGATCGGTTTGATGGTGCGGTGATCGAGCCACTTTTTTATTTCTGCATGTCCATCGGCGAAGCTCAGGCCGGCGGCGCTGTTGTGGTAACTGGCAGGGTAATCGATGATCCGGGCTGAATTGGGACTGCGCACCATTTGGTTTGCAAACCCACCTGCGTTGATGCTGTCCGGGTGTTCATCCAGCAAAACGTAGAGGTTGGACGGACCGGGATTCAGCAGGTCACCGGTCTTGATGTAGACCTTGTATTGGCTGCCCGGTAACCAGACTCCCGGGCCACCCATTGCCTGACTCATGCCCATGCTGCGGATGCGCAGTTGCCTCTTCCCCTTGATCGTCACGTAGCTGGTATCGGCCGGGCATTTGTAGACCGCAGCCGAGGGCAGGTACGGGGCGAACTTGGCGCGCTTGGGATCGAGCAACGTCCGAATGTCCGTGTTGTCTCGATTGCCCGGGTTGTAATCCAGCCAGCCGGCCACCCACGCATATTGTTCCGTTCCCGAGTTGCCGGGCTTGGTTAGGATGTCGTCGTTGTCGTCCGGATACATGAGGTGGGCCAACTGAAGCTGCTTCAGGTTATTCATGCAAGAGATGCCCTGACCCTTGGCCTTCGCCCGGGCTAGTGCCGGCAGGAGCAGTCCGGCAAGGATCGCGATAATGGCGATGACAACCAGCAACTCGATCAACGTGAAACCGAGCCGTCGGCTGGAGTTGGTTCGGTGTAGAGATGCGGTGGTCATGGTTCTTCCGTGCTTTCGTAGCTAAATCAGTTGCTAATACCGGGTCCGTTTGGCTTTCACTCAGTTATCCGAATACCAAACAAGCCAAGCTCAAGTTAAACGAAGTTCACGGTGCACCGAGTCTCACAACGATCTCGAGCCAGTTCAAGCTTCCCAATATTTCGGTAGAAAAAAGGCTTTTCATGCCGAGCGGCTTGGGTAGCCTTCCGCGCATGAAGTCCCGTCCTTTATCAAGACGTCGTTTTCTCGAGGCAACCGCCGTTGCCAGTGCCCCTTTCATCCTGCCATCCGGCATCCTGTCGGCCAAGGTGAAGCCCAACGACAAAATCTCCGTTGGATTCATCGGCATGGGGATTCAGAACCGCGGCTTGCAGAACCGGTTTATGGCCGATTCCAACGTGGTTGCCGTTGCGGTTTCCGACTGTGACACCACCCGCCGTAACTCCGCCCGTGATCGCGCCAACAAGCGTTACCAAAACAAGGACTGCAAGGCGTACAACGACTATCGCGAGATCATTAATCGCAAGGACATCGACGCCGTTTGCATCGCCACGCCGGATCATTGGCATGCCATCCAGACGGTCGAAGCTGTCAACTCCGGCAAGGATGTCTACTGCGAAAAACCGCTGACCCATAATGTCCACGAGTCGGTTCAGGTCATGAAGGCTGTGTCCAAGAAAAAGGCCATCCTGCAGACCGGCTCGATGCAGCGTTCCTCACGCGAATTCCGCGTGGCCTGCGAACTCGTGCGCAACGGCGTGATCGGCAAGGTCAAGAGCATGGCCGTCAACATCGGCAACGCTGGTATCCCCTGCGATCTGCCCACCGAGAAGGAGGAGCCGGGCCTCGACTGGAACCGCTGGATCGGCCCTGGCCCGATGCGCGGCTACAGCTCCGTCCTCAGCCCGCGCGGCAATCACGGCCATTTCCCGAACTGGCGCAGCTACAAGGAGTACGGCGGCGGCATGGTCTGCGACTGGGGCGCACACATGATCGATATTTTGCACTGGGGCCTGGGCGTGGATGACAGTGGTCCGGTGGCCACCATCCCGGCTGAAAACCCCAAGGCGTTGAAGGGCGCGCAGCTCGTTTACGATGGCAACATCCCGATGATGCACGGCACCGGCATGGGCTCGAGCTTCTATGGCTCCGAGGGGCGCGTCGAATGTCACCGTGGCCGGATCGGCCTCTGGCTGGGCGACAAGTTCATCGCAGGTCGCACCGGTGGCGACCGCAACGTCAACCTCTCGAAGGAACTCGACAAACTCGAATCCGAGTTCCTCAAGGACGCCAAGGTGAAGCTGTACCGTAGCAACGGCGGTCACATTCCGGACTTCCTCAACTCCATGCGCACACGCAAGAAGCCCTGCACGCACGAGATCATCGGCGCGCGCACCTCAATCGCGTGTCACCTGCTCAATCAAACTTACTACAACCACACGGCGATCAAGTGGAACCCGAAGAAGAACACCTTCGCCGCGGGTGGCGATCCCGCCTGGTTGACCCGAGTATATCGCGGCGAGTTTAAGGTCTGACCTTGGCCAAGCGCAAAGGACGCACAATCTTTCAAACACGGAGCGAGAATTCGTTCCGTGTTTTTTTGTCTCCCCCTGGCCAAGTGGGACTACAGGAGCGGGGGCATTCCTTTCCCCGAATAAGAAGGGTATTTAAGCAGGTGACAAGAATGTCCCCTTTCCTATGCTCCGCTTGGCCAATAGTAAGGTAGGGACGGATGCCCTCAGCCGTCCTTCATCAACCGATCCAGCACTTGGCCAAGCGCATGGATGACGCTGGCGCGAGTCCGAATACTCCGTTTTCTTGAAACTGAAAACTTGAA
>WTHH01000427.1:0-2235 GCA_011523195.1 Verrucomicrobiales bacterium | reverse complement strand
GGATGACGCTGGCGCGAGTCCGAATACTCCGTTTTCTTGAAACTGAAAACTTGAATACTGCGTCCGGTTTCTGTATCCGTCTGCGCGCGCGGGGAACCCTTGGCCAACCCTCACGGGGTTCGTAGCCGCTTTCACTGCCGCCACTTCCGGCGGTGGTTTTCATTCCCCCGCTCACCTTGTGAAGGCAGATAATATTCGAAATATTGCGATTATCGCGCACGTGGACCACGGCAAAACTACGCTGGTGGACGAGTTGCTGCAGCAGAGTGGCACGTTCCGAGACAACCAGGTGGTGGCTGAGCGTGTTATGGACTCGATGGATCTCGAGCGCGAAAAGGGCATCACGATTAAAGCCAAGAACACCGCGATCAATTGGAAGGATTACACCATCAACATCGTCGACACACCTGGCCATGCCGACTTCGGTGCCGAGGTCGAGCGGGTGATGAAGATGGTCGATGGTGTGTTGCTGTTGACCGATGCCGTCAGCGGGCCGCAGGCGCAGACGCGCTGGGTGTTGCGCAAGGCGCTTGGCCACGGGCTCAAGACGATCTGCGTGGTCAACAAGATTGACCGCGACACCGCGCGCCCGGAGTGGGTGCACGACAAGGTGCTGGAGCTGTTCCTCGAGTTGGGAGCGGACGAGGATCAATTCAACGCGCCATTCCTCTATGGCAGCGCCAAGATGGGGTTTGCCGATCGCTCCCTCGAAGGGCCGCGCAAGGACATGAACGACCTGTTCGAGACGGTCGTCGAGCGCGTGCCGCCGCCGGTCATCGAGGAGGCACCGTTTCGGATGCTTGTCAGCAACATCGACTGGGACGAGTACGTCGGCCGGATGGCCATCGGCCGGATTTTGTCCGGCGACGTCAAACAGGGCGACCAGATCAATGTGCTGCGCAAGGACGGTTCAAAACAGAAAGCGAAGATCATCAAGCTCAAGCAGTTCGCCGGGCTGCAAACCAACGACGTCACCTCAGCGACTGCGGGCGACATCGCCGGGTTGGCCGGTTTTGACGAGGTGGACATTGGCGACACGCTGGCGTTGGCCGAGGATGCCGAGCCGCTGCCGTTCGTGGAGATTGACCCCGCGACCGTGCAGATGGAATTCTCCGTGAACGACGGCCCGCTCGCCGGGCGTGATGGCAAAAAGGTCACGTCCCGCGAAATCCGCGCGCGGCTCGAGCGCGAGACGCAGTCGAACATTTCCATCAGCGTGCACGATACTCCAGAGAGTACCCGCTTCCTCGTTGACGCTCGCGGCAGCATGCAGATCGCAGTGCTACTCGAGACCATGCGGCGCGAGGGCTACGAAGTGCTTGTCTCACGACCGACCGTGTTGTTCCGTGAGATTGAGGGCAAACGCTGCGAGCCGTACGAGCAGATTTGGGTCGAGGTGCCGGAGGATCATCTTGGCACCGTCATGGAAAACCTGAGCAAGCGCCTGGGAAAAATCACGAACATCGAGCATCACTCCGCCGGCGTGACTGTCTCCGCCGAGATCCCGACGCGTGGGCTGATCGGCTTCGAGAGCGACCTCGTTACCCTCACCAGCGGCAATGGCGTGATGAGCCATCTGTTTTTGGAGTATCGCCCATACAGCGGCGAATTGGTCACACGGCAGACCGGCACACTGGTCAGCATGGAAAACGGCACCGCGATGGCCTACGCGCTCGATATGCTTCAGGCGCGAGGGAGCCTGTTCATCTCACCCGGGGACAAGGTTTATGCCGGGCAGGTGGTCGGTGAAAATCCGCGTCGAGACGATCTACCGGTGAATCCGACCAAGGCCAAGCACCTTGATAACATGCGGGCGTCCGGCTCGGACAAGGCCATCCTGCTCACCCCGCCGATCAACTTTTCCATCGAGCGCGCGATCGAGTACATCGCCAATGACGAACTGGTCGAGGTGACCCCGAACCACCTGCGCTTCCGCAAACGCATCCTCGACGCCAATGACCGCCGCAAGGCCATCAAGCGCGCCAAGGACATCGCCGCCGCAACGGCATAGCCAAACCGATTGACCCGTGCGGCCTCGCAGGCTCGTCCCTCCATTTTGGGCTAGCTTGAAAGTGGAGTGACGAGCCCGCAAGTCCGAAAAAACCGCCAGAGAGAATAGTCTCCATCCCCCTCTGCGTGGCCAAGCGCTTGGTTGATTCAACCTTCCGCCCTACTTCACCACCATGGTGCCTTTCATGATGATCCAGTGGCCGGGGAAGGTGCATAGGTAGGGGT
>WTHH01000363.1 GCA_011523195.1 Verrucomicrobiales bacterium | reverse complement strand
GGCGGGGTAGGGCGGCTTTATGGCTCGGCGGGATTGGCTGCGCTTGGCCAAGCGCGGGTGTGTGTCGTCGGCGTGGGTGGCGTGGGGTCTTGGGTGGTGGAGGCTCTTGCTCGCTCGGGTGTAGGTGCGCTGACGCTCGTGGACTTGGACGAGGTTTGCATCACCAACGTGAACAGGCAGTTGCCGGCGCTGGATGGTGGGTTTGGCAACTTCAAGGTTGAGGAAATGGCCAAGCGCGTGAAGCTGATTTTCCCCGGTTGCAGGGTGGACGCCCTGACGGAGTTTTTTAACGAGAAGACCTGTGAGTCGATTTTGTCGGGTGGCTTTGAGTTTGTGGTGGATGCCATCGACAATGTCCGCAACAAAGTGCTGCTGATCGCGGAATGTTGCCGTCGGGGCATTCCGGTTATTACCAGCGGCGCGGCGGGCGGGCGACTGGACGGGACGCGTGTGCAGGTGACCGACTTGGCCAAGTCGGTGCAGGATCCGATGCTGTCCAAGGTGAGGGCGGCGTTGCGGAAGGAACACGGATTTCCCCGGGCCGGAAAAAAGATGGGTATCCCGTGCGTATTTTCCCCCGAGCCGCCGGTTTTTCCAAAAGCTGACGGCACGGTCTGTGCCAGCCGATCGGAGGCGGGGGAGCAGGCGGGTTCGATGAAATTGAACTGCGAGTGGGGATTTGGTGCGGCGACGCATGTGACTGGGGCGTTCGGTTTTGCGGCTGCCGGCGAGGTGGTGCGGCGATTGGCGGCCGTAAACTGACCGGCTTTATGGGTTGAGTTCAGGGTGGGCGATGTTACCGTGAGCGCTGATGAGTAATGACGTGGTTGCCGTTGAAGTGCGCGGGATTCTTCCCGCCAACAGTGGCTGCGCTGTGTTTATCGGTAACGAGGAAAAGGTCTTCGTCATTCAGGTGGAGCACAACATGGGGGCGGTCATCGGGATGTTCCTCAACGGCACCCCAAAGGAGCGGCCGCTGACGCACGATCTCTTTGGGCATGTGTTTGATGGCTTCGGAATCCAATTGCTCCGAGTGGTGATCACGGAGCTGAAGAATTCCACCTACTACGCCCGCCTGATCCTTGAGCAGGACAACGAACTGGGCAGGAAAATTGTCGAGGTCGACGCCCGGCCCAGCGACTGCCTCGCGATGGCCGCGCAGCACAAGTCGCCGATCTACGTGGCGGCCAACCTGTTTGCCGATGTGGAGGACATGAGTGAAGTGCTGTCGCGCATTCAGGATTCCGGCGAGCAGGACGAGGAATAGATTCAACTGTGTCGCCGGATGCCTTTCGAACCACAACTTCCCGCTGAACCTCTCTGCCTTGTTTTTGGTGATGAGGATTTTCTCGTTCGCGACAGGGCCAAGCAGATATACGAGGGCTGGTGTGCGGCCGCAGGGGGTATGGATCATGAGGTGGTGGACGGCACGGTTCGCAATGCAGACGAGGCACTGCAGGCGTTGGCCAAGCTAAACGAAGCACTGCAGACGCTGCCGTTTTTTGGCGGTAACAAGGTGGTGTGGCTGCGGGGTGCGAATTTTCTCGGAGACGACCGCACGGCGTCGAGTGCGGCGGTGACGGATCGACTGACTGAGTTGGCCAAGAGCTGGGAGTCATTCGACTGGCAGGGTGTCCAGTTGTTGATCAGCGCGGGGAAGGTCGACAAACGGAAGAGCTTTTTAAAGACGGTCAAGAAATTCGCGGCCTTGGAGGATAAGACCGTCAGCGAAAAGGAGCGCGGCGGCCGGGCGGCGATGGTCGTGCGCCAGCGATTGGATGAGTTGGGCAAAAAGATTTCGCCGCATGTGGCGGACGAATTGATACTGCTGGCCGGTGCGAACCTCCAGCAGTTGCACACGGAGTCGGACAAGCTAGCCGCCTACATTGGTGAACGCGAGGAAGTAACGAGGCAGGACGTACACGAGATCGCCACGCGAACCAAGCAGGCAGCGGCGTTTGCGCTGGGCGACGCACTGGGTGAGCGCAATTTGCCAAAGCTGCTCCGCGTGCTTGACGAGGAGCTGTGGGAGGTCAAGCTCGACACAAAAAAATCGCCCATAGCGCTGCTGTATGGCCTAATTTCAAAAGTCCGGGTGATGCTCTTCCTGCGTGAGATGGTGCGTTTGAAATGGATTAATCCCAAGGGGGGATATCAGCAATTCAAATCCCAGCTCGAAGCCATTCCGGAGGATCGCGTGCCGGAGGATCGAAAGTTCAATCCCAAGTCTATGCATCCCTACATGCTTTTCAATGCGCTTGGCCACGCGCGAAAATATTCCTCGGCGGAATTGGTTCAGGCGATGGACGTGCTGCTCCGTTGCAATCGCCAGTTAGTCTCCTCCAGCACGGACGACACGCTGATCCTTCAGCAGGCGTTGGTCCAGATCGTCAGCAAGGCGGCGTAGAACAGCGCTTGGCCAAGCACTTGGTTACTTGACCAAGCGGATGCATTGAAGGTTCTTCTGGTCGCGCACGAACAGTTGGCCGTCCGAGTAGGCGGGAAAACTCCATGACTTGCCGCAGACCTGCATCCGGTCAAGCTCTTCGTATTCATCCTGGTTGGGATTGAGTAACACCAGTTCGCCGAGTTGGCCGAGGACAAGCAGCCGTTTGCCGTCGGTCAGCGTCGAGGCATAAAAACTGCCGAAGCCGCGTTCCTCCCAGTTGAGTTTTCCGGTGTCGGCGTTGACGCTGATGAAACGATCCTTCTCCGCGAAGCCATACAGGTTGCCACCCACGACGACCGGTGTGGCCAGGTTTATCTTCAGCTTGGCGTCCTTCCATTTGCGGACGGCGTTGCCGGCGGAGCCTTTGCCCGCCATGGCGATCATTCCCTCGGAGTGCGATGCGGCGACGACGCTGTTGCCCACGGCGACTGGGGTGACCACGTTGCGGAAGGCCCGGGTGGGAACGGATTCGCTCCAGAGTAGTTTGCCGTTCGTCGGGTCGATGCCGAGCAGGCGTTCGGTGGCAAGTGTGACGAACTGTTTCCTGCCGCCGAGCTTTGTGAGGATCGGGCTGGCGTAGCTGGCAAGGTCGTTTTGGGATTTCCAAATAACTTTCCCAGTTCGTTTTTCGAAGCACACCACGCCGGCTCCGAACGCGCTGCCGACCTGGCAGATGAGCTGATCACCGTCGACGATCGGAGTTCCGCTGTAGCCGCGGCGGGAGGCGGCTCCCTCGTTTTGTGCCTTGTTGACGATCCATTTGACTTTGAAGTTTTTCTGGTAGTCCGTGCCCCAGACCTTGGAGCCGTCCTTGACGCGGAGGCAGCTCAACTCACCCCGGCAGGTCTGGGCGTAAATGAGATCGTCGTCGAACAGCGGGGCGCAGCGTGGCCCGGCGCCAAACCCATCGTCAGGATAGGTCTGCCCGTAGGCGGTTTTCCACAATTCCTTACCGGTGCGCTTGTCCAGCATACGCAGTACCTCTGTGTCGCCCTGTTCCTCTGAGATGGCGAGCAAATTGCCCTGAATGACCACGGCGGAGTGGCCGGGGCCGGTCTTGGTTTTCCAAACCACATCCGGCGTGTCGCCCAGCGAGGAGGGCAGGGAATCACCCTTGGCCACGTAGGCATCGGCGCTTGGACCGCGCCATTTCGGCCAGTCACCAGCCTGGGCGGTGGCGATACTCAGGGTCAGGGCAGCGGCAGTGAGCCAGCCGATCCGTTGTTTTTTAATGAATACAGTGATCATCTCGAATCTTGGGTGGGGCCAAATTAACAGGGCGACAGGCCTTCGCAAACGCTTTTCCTTTTGCCTTGAACAGGTGACTCGATGGGCTCACTCTCTTTGTAACCGACCGGAAGATGTTACCAAGTAGGCATTCCTCACTGAGATCGATTGGCCAGGCGCTGTTGTTGGCGTTGGTGTTTTCCGTTGCTTCGGATGTTTCTGGGCAGTACCGCTCTAAGGAGTATCCCACCTTCGATTTGTGGAAAGCGGCCTGCGAAAAGCTGCCGTCCAACCGGGCGCTTCTTGGCCAAGCGCCACCGGCCAAGCTGCAGACCGCGCTGCCCAAGTTTGACCCCGTCGCCGAAGCGCTGCTGGCTGTGTTCAACCTGTTCACCACGGGGACGATGAACAAGGCCGAAAACTGGGTGGGTGGCAAACCGAAGGACACCGAGTTTTTCAACGCACAGCGGGCCTATTTTCTGCGACCGCCAATTCCATTCCAGCCGTTCGCGCAAAAGCTCTCTGTGCCAAACGGCAGCGAGGTGATTTTTCACGGAGATTTTCACGGCGACATCCACTCTTTTGTGGCGATGCTCGACTCGCTCAATCAGTCCGGAAAGATGGACGGCTTCCGCTTGGCCAAGCCGAACACGTACATGGTATTTCTCGGCGACTACACTGACCGGGGCAACTACGGCATTGAGGTGCTTTACACAATGCTACGCCTCAAGTTGGCCAACCCGGAGAAGGTTTTCATGGCTAGAGGGAACCACGAGGACATCCAGATGATTGCCTCGTATGGATTTCTCGCCGAGTGCCAAAAGAAGTACGACACGCAGTTCAGCCCGGGGCAGATAGCGCGGTTGTACGATTTTTTTCCGGTTGTCATCTACGCCGGCAGCGGATCGGATTACATCCAATGCAACCATGGAGGCATGGAGCCTGGGTATCTGCCCGGGAACCTGCTCGAGTCCAGGTCGCCCATTGCGTTTCAGTTATTAGGGGAGATGAGGGGCGGTGATTTTCTGAAAAAGCATCCCGGCCTGATGAGGGTGGCTGATCCCACGAAAAAACCGTTCCTCATGCAGAACATACGCAACTACATGCCGACTTCCCCTATGCAGCCAGTTATTAACGGGTTTATGTGGAACGACTTCACAGTGTTCGCCGAGGAACCGGGCGTCGGCTATAAACCGGGCAGAGGTTTTGTTTACGGTAAGACAGGCACCAGGATCGTGCTGGACGCCTCCGCTGGTGCTAAGGCCAAGGTGCGAGGCGTTTTTCGGGCGCATCAACATTCTTCGGCCGTCAACCCGATGATGCGCCGGCTATTGGCTGGCAAAGGCGTGTTCCGGCATTGGCACGAGCACGACAGCCTCGCCAAGGCCAATGCCTCCAGCGC
>WTHH01000183.1 GCA_011523195.1 Verrucomicrobiales bacterium | reverse complement strand
GAAAAACGGCCTGACCAACCTCGATTTTCGGCAGGGTGATTTGCAAAGTCCACCCATCGACGATTCCTCGATGGACCTCGCGATCCTCAGCCAGGCGCTGCATCATGCCGAGAATCCCGCAGCGGCGATCGAGGGGGCGTTTCGCATTCTCAAGCCGGGCGGGCAGGTGATGATTCTCGACCTTGTGAAACATAAGTTCGACAAGGCCGCCGAATTATTCGGTGACCGCTGGCCCGGCTTTGCCGAGGGGGAGCTGCATCAGTGGCTCGAGACGGCCGGGTTCGGGCAGATCGAGGTCGGTGTCGTCGCGCGCGAGGAGGAGGAGCCACATTTCGAGACACTGCTGGCAAGCGCAGTGCGCCCGGTATAGTCGAGTCGCTTTGCGGGCCGATTGATGCTTCAATCGCCGCGTGAGCAACGTCGCGTCGCACGACATTTTTTCCATCCAAACCAAGGCTCCCGGCCCCGCCGGCAAGCTGCCGCTTTCCGCGGAGGAGATGCGCAGCAAACCCAGTGGTGACATTTTTGGGATGACCCAGAGTGCCGGCATGGGTTGGGAAGCCTCCGAACTGGGCCGCGACCATTACCTCGTGCTGAGCACGCAGGGCGGGTTGCGCGCTTCGGATGGACAGCCGGTTGCGCTGGGATTTCACACCGGCCACTGGGAGATTGCGCTGCAGGCGCAGGCGGCGTCCGAGCGGTTGCGCGAACTCGGCGGCGTGCCGTTCGCGGCCTACTGCTCCGACCCGTGCGACGGTCGCACGCAGGGGACGGTCGGCATGTTCGACAGTCTGCCGTACCGGAACGATGCTGCGCAGGTATTCCGTCGTCTCGCCCGCTCGCTGCCCACTCGGAAAGGCATCCTCGGTGTGGCGACCTGCGACAAGGGACTGCCGGCCATGATGATGGCACTCGCCGGGTTGGGGGATTTGCCTAGTGTGATCGTTCCCGGCGGCGTGTCGCTTCCACCCGAGCCGGGGGAGGACGCCGGCGCGGTGCAGACGATCGGCGCCCGGTTTTCGCACGGCATGCTTTCGCTGGACGAAGCGACGGAGTTGGGCTGCAAGGCGTGTGCCTCGCCCGGTGGTGGTTGCCAGTTTTTGGGGACAGCAGCAACGTCGCAGGTCGTGGCGGAGGCGATGGGCATGGCCGTGCCGCACTCGGCATTGGCGCCCTCCGGCCAACCGGTGTGGCTCGATATCGCCACCCGCTCGGCGGACGCCGTCGTTGCGATGAAACAAAACGGCACGGCGCTCAGGGATATCCTCACGCCGGCCGCGTTGAAAAATGCGATGGCGCTGCACGCTGCATTTGGTGGTTCGACGAATCTGCTGCTGCACATCCCGGCGATCGCCTATTGTGCCGGCATCGATCGGCCGACAGTGGACGACTGGAGTGCCATCAATAAGGCCGTCCCCCGCATTGTCGACGTGCTTCCAAACGGCCCGACTCATCACCCGACTGTGCGCGTGTTTTTGGCCGGGGGCGTGCCGGAGGTGATGCTGCATTTGCGCGAGTTAAACCTGATCGACGCCAGTCAGCGCAGCATCACCGGCAGGACGATTGACGAGGAATTAAACGACTGGGAACAGTCCGAGCGCCGCCAGCGCTTCCGCGAAATCTTGAAGGAACAGGACGGCGTCGATCCCGACGACGTGATCCTTTCGCCGGAGCGCGCCCGCGATCGTGGCCTGACGAGTACGGTGATGTTCCCGAGCGGCAACCTCGCGCCCGAGGGGGCGGTCATCAAAAGCACCGCGATCGATCCGAGTCTGGTTGACGAAAACGGCGTCTACGCGCACGAAGGCCCGGCCAAGGTGTTCACCAGCGAGCACGACGCCATCGCGGCGATCAAGCAAAACGAAATTGAGGCCGGCGATGTGCTGGTCGTGACCGGCTGCGGGCCGATCGGCACCGGGATGGAGGAGACGTATCAACTGACCTCGGCGCTGAAGTTTTTGCCGTTCGGCAAACATGTTGCGTTGGTGACCGATGCCCGTTTTTCCGGCGTCTCAACCGGCGCGTGCATCGGGCATGTTGGCCCGGAGGGGTTGGCCGGCGGGCCGATCGGCAAACTGAAAAGCGGAGATGTGATCTCGATTCAACTCGACCGCAATTCGCTTGAGGGATTCGTGAACCTTGTTGGAGAGGGGGATGATCGGTTTGACGCTGAGGAAGGGGCCAAGCGCTTGGCCAAGCGCGAGACGCGTGACGATATCGCGCCGCACTCGGCGTTACCGGATGACACTAGGTTATGGGCGGCGCTGCAGGGTGTGGGTGGCGGCTCGTGGGGTGGCTGTGTTTTTGACGTCGACCAGATTGTGACGAGGCTGCAGTCGAGTTGAGCGATGGCATCGCACCTGTACAACAGTCGCTTAGGCAAGGTATCATGGTTTGTCCGCCGGTTCGGCGCGGGCGAGTTGTTGATGAAGCCGCTGCGCTGTGCCTTCGCGCCGTTCATTATCCCGCGCTTGGCCAGGCGCGAGTTCACTTTTTCCGACAAGACACTCCCGCTCTTTTACCATGGTTACAACATGACGTGGGCCAATGAGCGGGCTGTTGAAGTGCCGATTGCCCGCGAATACTTGAGTCGACACACTGGTCAGCGCGTGCTGGAGGTGGGCAACGTCCTGTCGCATTACGGCGATGTTGACCACGTTGTTCTCGATAAATTCGAACGGGGCAAGGGGGTCGTGAATGAGGATATTTTGGAATACTCACCGGCAGAGCAGTTCGACTTGATCCTTTCGATTTCGACCTTTGAACACATCGGTTTCGATGACGAAGCCGACGGCGACAGCGGCGAAAAAATCAGGCGCGCGATCATCGCTTGCCAAGCGCTGCTGGCAGATACGGGCCGTTTGGTTTTGACCTTGCCGCTCGGCTACAATCCCGCGCTCGATGCGATGATCGCTGACGACCAACTGCAGAGCGACCGGGCATTTTTCATCCGGCGCACAGGGAGGTTGCAATGGGAACCGACCACCGCCGAGGTGGCGCTGGATTGTCGCTACGGGAGTCCGTTCCCTTATGCGAATGCCTTGATGGTCGCGGAGTTTGGGAAGGCTGCCGCATGAAGCCGCTGAGTTTTCTGATGCTCAACTGGCGTGACCCGGAAAACCCGCTGGCCGGTGGAGCCGAGCGCGTCACGCTCAAGCACATGGCTGAGTTGGCGCGGCGCGGGCATAACGTCGTCTGGTTCGCAAATGACTTCGACGGAGCCAAGCCGGAGACGGAGATCGATGGCATCCGTATCGTCCGCGGAGGCCGGCCGGGGACATCGATTTTTCATGCGTTTTTGTTTGCCCGAAAAAACGGGCCGTTTGATTTGGTGATCGACCAGCATCACGGCATCCCGTGGTTCGCGCAGTGGTGGTCGCGCACGCGTTGCATCGCCTATATCCACGAGGTACTGGGGCCGATTTGGGAATCGTTTTACCGCTGGCCAACGAGCGTGATCGGCCAGACGCAGGAAAGGTTGATCCACCAGTTTTATGCCGACGTCCCGTTTTGGACGGTGTCCGAATCGACACGGTTGCAGTTGCTGGAGCACGGAGTGGACGAGGTCAGTGTTCGGCCCAACGGAACCGACACCGAGCCGCTGCCGGAATTACCGGCCAAGCGCCTGGCCAAGCCGCTGCGACTCATCGCGCTGTCGCGCCTCGCGCCGAACAAGCGGGTCAGCGATGTGATCCGTGTGTTGGCGCTGTTGAACGCCGCCGGTTGCCCGGCTGAGTTGACGGTGGTCGGTTCCGGCTGGGAGCGTGACCTGCTCGGTCGTCTGGCCGGGTCGCTTGGTCAAGCGGATGCGGTGACATTCAAGGAGCATCTTGATGACGACGAAAAAAATGTTGAATTGCAAAAGGCGCACCTGCTTTTACATTCCTCGGTGCGGGAAGGGTGGGGGCTGAACGTCATCGAGGCCAACGCGATGGGGACCCCGGCGGTGGTTTATCCGGTCGGCGGATTGGTGGACTCGACTGTGGATGGGGTCACCGGCCTCGTCAGCACCGGGGAGACACCAGTAAGTATTGCGGTAAAAATCCTCCAGTTGGTCGATGATCCTGACCGGTACGATCAATTGCGGGAGGCGGCCTGGCGTCGGTCGTTTGAGTTTCGCTGGGAAAAAGTGCTTCGCCCGACCTGTGACTGGCTGGAAAACTTGGCCGGAGATGGGGGCGCCTTGTAACTTTTCATCGGTACGATTGTTAATGCTTGCTCTGTGACGTCTCTGTTTGAAATCGATTCCCTGAGCCACCGGTACGGTTCCGTGCCGGCGCTGGATGGGGTGTCGCTTTCGGTGGAGCAGGGGGCGATCGGGTTGGTTGGACAGAACGGCGCTGGCAAATCGACGCTCATCAAAATCCTACTCGGGCTTGTTCGCCACACCGACGGCACGGTGCGCGTGTTCGGGTCGGACGTTGCGGAACACGGTGTCGGGTTGCGCGGCCGGATCGGCTACATGCCGGAGCGAGAGGGCGTGACTCCGGGGCTGAACGGCATCGAGTATGTCGGCCTGTCCGGTGAGTTGAACGGCATGCCTCGCAAGCTCGCGCTGCGCCGCGCCCATGAGTTGCTTTCGCGACTGGGGCTGGAGGAGGCGCGTTACCGGCGGTTGGAGAATTATTCGGCCGGCATGGTGCAGCGCATCAAGCTGGCGGCCACGCTGGTGCACGATCCCGATTTGCTGCTGCTCGACGAGCCGACCTCCGGGCTGGATCCCGACGGCCGCACCGCAATGCTGGCGATGCTCAAGTCGTTGGCGCAGCGGCCGGGCAAGTCGCTGCTTTTCTCGACGCATTTGCTCGGAGACATCGAGCATGTTTGCCGGCACGCGATCATCATGGAGAAGGGCCGGGTTGCCACCTCGGGGCCGCTAGACGAGATGCTCGCCGGGCAGGCGCATGCCTTCTCGCTCCGTTGGAAAAATGGAAATGACTCCACCAATGCTGCGTATCTCGCCGCCCTGCAGCAGGCCGGTGCGGAGGTGTCGCCCGGGGAGGAACTTGGTCAGGCGCGGGTGGTGGTCTCCGGCGACTGGTCGAACCAGCAGTTTTTCCTCTTGGCCAAGCGGACGGAGGTGATG
>WTHH01000016.1 GCA_011523195.1 Verrucomicrobiales bacterium | reverse complement strand
AAAAAAACGCCAAAAATAGTGTTCCGCGGAACGCAGCCACCAGCAAAAAGGTAACTGCCAGCTCTGAGGAGTCCAACAAGGGCAACCTCGCCAAGCACGCCGTCGACGGTGATCCCACCACCCGCTGGTGCGCCGCAAACAGCGCGCCCGGTTCGTGGCTGCAGGTAGACCTAGGCCAAGCCCAGGACATCCAAAACGTCCGGCTCATTTGGGAAAAGGCAAACGGCGCGTACCAGTACAGGATCGAAGGCTCTGCCGACGCCAAGGACTGGAAGCTGCTCGTCGACCAATCCAAAAACAAGGAGGTGCGGCAGGTCACCCCGCACAAGGTCAACGCCAAAAATACACGGTATTTCAAGATCACTTATCTCGGTGCCAAGCCAGCTTACTGGGGCAGTTTTTGGGAATTCGAAGCCCACACTGGCGCCCTGCCGGAGCTGCCGCGCAAGGTTGTCAAAGCTTCACAAAAAAGCACCAACGCTCCCCCGAAAACCAACGAGCCGCGTGTCAACCAGCCGGATGGTTTCAACCTGACCGTGTTCGCGCAGCCGCCGCTGGTGAACTACCCGGTCTGCCTCACGGCGGCATCGACCGGGGAACTGTTTGTCGGCATTGACAAGCAAGGCTCGCTTGGCAAGGAAAAGGGCCAGGGTCGTGTCGTGCGCTGTCTCGACACCGACGGCGACGGCAAAGCCGATCAGGTCAACACCTTCGCCAAGATGGATCACCCGCGCGGATTGATCTACGACAACGGCCAACTCTGGGTGCTGCACCCTCCCTACCTCACACTGTACGAGGACACCGACCGCGACGGTATGGCCGATCGGGAGAAACGGCTAGTCAGCGGCATTAGCACCGACTACGTCGGCAAACGCGGCGCCGATCACACCACCAACGGCATTCGCATGGGCATCGACGGATGGATCTACATCGCCGTCGGCGACTTTGGTTTTTACAACGCTGTCGGTGCGGACGGCCGCACGTTGAGCCGGCGCGGCGGCGGTATCGTCCGAGTGCGCCCGGACGGCACCGAGATGGAAATCTACAACTGGGGACAGCGCAACATCCTCGACGCCTGCATCGACCCGTACATGAATATCTTCACCCGCGACAACACCAACGACGGCGGCGGCTGGGACATCCGTTTTTCGCACGTCATCCAAACCGCCGAGTACGGCTACCCTTCGTGGTACAAAAATTTCCCGGAAGAAATCATGCCGGCCTTGGCCGACTACGGCGGTGGCTCCGGCTGCGGCGGGATGTTTTATCACGACACCCGCTGGCCCGAGCCGTTCGACCACGGAGTGTACACCTGCGACTGGGGTCGCAGCGCAGTGTTCATCCACAACCCCGCAGCCAACGGCGCCACGTTTGACGCGCACCAGGAAACGTTTCTCGCCATCAACCGACCGACCGACATCGATGTCGACGGCAGCGGCCGGATGTACGTCTCAAGCTGGCAGGGCGGCGGCTTCAGCTATAGCCACCCGAACGTCGGTTTTGTCGTCCAGCTCACGCCGAAAAACCACAATCCGGTGCCGTTCCCCGACGTCACCCAACTCAGTGACAAGGAGCTTTACGCTCTACTCACCGGCCCAAGCCAGGTGCAAAACCTACACGCCCAACTCGAGATTCTCCGGCGCGGCCGCAGCGAGCAACGCACCGGGGCACTCGTTAAGCTAGCCTCCGACTCAGGCATCCCGCTCGCCGGACGGGTGGCCGCGATTTTCACTCTCAAGCAACTCGACGGTAACGCGGCGACGACCAATCTGCTCAAACTCAGCGAACAACCGGACATCACCGAGTTCGCCCTCCGCGCACTCACTGATCGCTCGAGCCAACTCGACGGCGTGGCGTCCGCGCCGTTCGTTAAGGCGCTCAAGAGTAGTAATCTTCGCGTCCGCGCCCAGGCGCTTGTCAGCCTTGGCCGCCTTGGCGATGCCTCCGCTGCGCGGGCCATTCTGCCGCACGCCTCCGCGCCGCGCTTGGCCAAGCGTCCTAAGCAAAACGAGCCCAACCCGGCCGCGGTCATCCCGCACCTTGCCACGCGCGCGCTCGTTGCCCTCAAGCCAGTCGACACCCTGTTGGCCGCGCTCGACACCGATCACCAGGCCACTGCGTTGAGCGTGCTCAAGTACATTCACGACGACAAAGTCGTGGACACACTCATCAGCCGGGCCAAGGCCAAGCCAGACCCCGCCACCTTCTCCACACTCGTTCGACTGTACCACCGCGAGGGCAACTACACGCAGGGCTGGTGGGGCACCCGGCCGGACACAAGCGGCCCGTACTTCGACCGGGCCAAGTGGAGCGGCAGCAACAGGATCGAGTCCGGTCTTAAGGCCGCGCTTGGCCAAGCGCCCAAAGAAACGGTCGACCTCGTAAAGGCTGTTCTCGCCCGGCACAAGGTCAAGATTGACGGCCTGCCCACAGGCCAAGCCGTCGCCAAGGCCAACACCGCCAACGGCCCGATCCGCATACCGCAGCCAACCGGCGATTCGAAAACTTGGATCGCCACCCTCGGCGAAAAAGTCGCCACCGAACGCGCCATCAAGGCCAGGGGCAACGCCAGGCGCGGCGAGAAACTGTTCACCAGCCAGGCCTGCATCGTCTGCCACACCACCCGCGACGGCCAGACCCCCAAGGGCCCACACCTCGCCGACATCGGCAAACGCTACAAGACCCGCGAGTTGATCCAGTCTATCCTCAATCCCAACGCCATCGTCGCGCAGGGCTTCGACACCTACTCATTCACCCTCGAAGACAACTCGGTGCACCTCGGCTTTGTCACGCTGGAGAGCGCAGACACAATCAGCATCCGCAACGCCGCCGGGGTCGCCGCCGAACTCCCGGCCAAGCAGATTAAAAAACGCGAAAAGATCCCAGCCTCCTCCATGCCACCCGGCCTCGTCGCCGGGTTGACTCCAGAACAGTTGGCCGACCTTCTCGCCTACCTCGATACCATTTGATGACCAAAGGTTTTTACGAAACGAACAAGGCTCTCTCAGAGTATCTGCTGTTCCACTACGGTAAACCGGACGAGGTACTGCCGTGGGAGTTCGGGCCGACGGACGCGCTCGACTACCCGGTGCGCTGCGTCACGGAATGCGTCGATACCGGCCGCATCCCGGCTAACCCCCGGGGGCTCGACCTCGGCTGCGCCGTGGGCCGCTCGACCTTCGAACTCGCCCGACATTGCACCGAGGTCATCGGCATCGACCTGTCCGAAAGCTTCATCACCGCCGCCGGTCAACTCCAGCGCGGCGGCCGGCTCGACTACTCATTCGCCGTCGAGGGCGAGCTTGGCCAGACGGCCATCGCTGAGGTGCCGACCGAGGTGGATCGCACCCGCGTCCGGTTCGAGCAAGGCGACGCCACGTTTTTGCGGGATGGCCTTGGCCAATTCGACATCGTGCTGATGGCCAATCTCATCGATCGCCTCCCCTGCCCGGCCAAATGCCTCGAGCAACTGCCCGGGCTTCTCCCGGCCGGCGGTCAGTTGATCATCGCCACCCCGTGCACCTGGCTCGAGGAATACACACCCAAGGCCGAGTGGCTCGGCGGCAGCCAAGCGCTTGGCCAAGCGCAAACGCTCGACAACCTCCGCGAGAGGCTCTCTCCCGACTTCACTCTCGACGACACGAGGGACCTACCATTCCTCATCCGCGAACACGCCCGCAAGTTCCAATGGAGCGTCGCCCAAGCCACCCGCTGGGTGCGGCAGTGAATTGACAGCGGCGAGGCCTGCAAAAATGCCAAGTACGTCCGCAGCCCCGGCAACGAAAAAACAGCCGCCACCCACACTAATTCCAAGCCCCACTAACCCGCTTGGCCAAGCGATTGGTTTGGGCTTTTCAGCGCGGAGGATTTGTGACAGAAGCCGTCCGACCAAATTCAGTTTTTATGTCAGGACAAATCATGAAACGCAGGACTTTTCTCGCGGCCACCGCGATAGCACCGGCCATCATCCCCCGCTCGGTTTTCGGGGCGAACAAAAAACTCAACATCGGTTTCGTCGGTATGGGCGGCCAGATTCAGGGGCACGTACGGAACACTCTGCAGCTTGGCCACAACGTCGTCGCGTTTTGTGACGTTGACCCCAATCAGACCGACCGCTCGCGCAACCGGCACAAGGACAAGGCCGGCAAAATCAACGCCTACATGGATTACCGGCAGATGTTGGAGAACGAAAAATCGCTCGACGCGGTGGTGATCGGCACGCCAGATCACTGGCACGCCCCGATCTGCACCGCCGCCATGAAAGCCGGTAAACATGTTTTCTGCGAAAAACCGCTGACCCACACCGTTGCCGAGTCCCGCGATCTGCGAAATCTCTCCCGCACGGCGAAAGTCGTCACTCAAACCGGCAACCAGGGCAGCGCCTCGCCCAACCTGCGTCGCAGCATTGAACTGATCCAGGCCGGCCTGATTGGCCAGGTTTCCAACGTGCATGTTTGGCACCCGGCACACGGTTGGCCCAACGGCGGCGCCCGACCGGCCGGCGAAGACACAGTGCCCAAGGGAATGAACTGGGATTTTTGGTGCGGCCCGTCGCCGCTGCGTCCGTACAAGGCAGGCGTCTATCACCCGGGCAAGTGGCGCGGCTGGTACGACTTCGGCAACGGCTCCGTCGGCGACTTTTGCTGTCACTCGTTCAACATGCCGGTGCGCGCGCTCAACCTGAAGTACCCGGGCGAAGTCCGCATCAGCAAGGTGGAGAAGGCCGGTTTCGAGACCTACGCCAAGGCCGTGACACACACGTTCCATTTTCCGGCAGAGGGTAAACGCGCCGCAGTGAACCTGATCTACTACACCGGCGGCGTGGACATGCCGCCCAGTCACATCACCGATGCCATGATCGGCACCTTCGGCAGCGTCCCCCGCGTGGGTGCGGTGGTCGAGGCGGAGAACGGCCTGCTCTCCTCCGGCCTGTGGAATTCCCAGTGCTACGTCAAGTTGAACGACGAGAAAAAATTCGTCGGCGCAGGCAACCACAGTGAAGCAAAAAAAATCGCCCAAACCCTACCGCGTGCGAACGGGCATTTCCGGGAATGGACCGATGCGATCCTTGACGACGGCAAGACGTTCGCGCCGTTCGAGAT
>WTHH01000442.1 GCA_011523195.1 Verrucomicrobiales bacterium | reverse complement strand
GGAACCGCAAACCCCCGCTTGGCCAAGCGGAAAAAAGGAGCGGGGACATTCCTGTTCCCGGAACACCAATCGCAGTGTCGAAAAAAGGACGCAGATGAACGCGGATTTTGAGGATGGAAAATGATCCGTGCGAATCCGTGTAATCTGTGTCTAATAAAAAAAAGTAGTCATGTGGATTTTTTTAAACTAAGGACGCCTGGGGACAGGCGTCCCTACCTTGGCTGGCTAGATTTGGTGCGTTGGTTTTTTTTGCGGACTCGCGGGCTCGTCTCTCTACAGCGTTCGTTTTTAATCGCTGGGGGTGCCATCGGGGAGGATGGTTTTTTTCAGGATGATGCCTTCGTGGTCATCAGGGTCGAAGCCGGTGGCGCCCTGAAGGTTCGCCTGTGACAGATTGGTCTTGGCGAGACGCGCGCGGTCGAGTTTTACGTTTCGCAAATCGCTGCCGGTAAAGTTGGCCCCCGTCAGGTCGCGGCCCTGCAATTCGACGCCGCGCAGGTCCCACCCTGAAAAATCTTTTCCACTCAAGTCCATGCCGTGGGCGCCGTCGACGTATAGCTGGATGAGCAACGTCAGGCCGGTATCGTGGGTTCGGATGGAGGCGTCCGGCATGGTGGTGTTGTGGTATACGGTCTCGGGAAAATTGAACCACGGTCCGATGCTGGCGCCGGTGAGGTCTGCGTCGGTGAAGTCGACGTTGCCCAGCGTGGTCTCGGCGAGGTTGGCGCCGGTGAGGTCGGCCCCGAGAAGATTGGCACCGTTGAGGTTTGCCATCGCGAGGTCTGCGTTGGTTAGGTTGGCACCCGCAAGGTTCGCCCCGCGCAGGTCGGCCCCGACGAGGTTGCACTTGGCAAGGTTCGCCTTGGGCAGGTTCACCTGTGCACGAATCCGAAAATAGCGGATGCTATCGGTGGGCGGGATGGCCTGGGTGATCGTCGCAGGGTCGGTGTCGAGGCCGCCGGAGTACGCTTGGCCAAGTGGCTGCCAATTTTTCAGGTCGGCCGATGTCTCGAGCTGCGTGTCCGGGATGATTTGTGGCGACTCGGCCAGGGTGACGGATGAGGGCCGCCACGTGAACTCGAGCGTCGAGCCGGGCTTGACGGTGAGCCGAAGGTCTTGCGCTTGGCCAAGCGCTTGGCCAAGCAGCAGGGCGGCGGTGACCGCAAAAAGAAATCCCCCCCGGCTTGGCCAAGGAGGGATAGTCGAAAAATGAATTTGCCGGTCAGACCACTTCATGCAGCGGCTGCGAGTTGTTCTCGACGAGGTAATGCGGTCGGCCGTTGAGGTCGTTGACCGTGGTGGTGTTCGGATCAATGCCAAGCGCGTGGTACAGCGTGGCGTGCACCTCGCCAAAGGTGACCGGCCGTTCACTGGCCTCTCCGCCGAGGCGGTCGGTCGCGCCGATGACTTGCCCATGCTTTAGTCCGCCGCAGGCGAGCAAGCCGCAGGAGACTCGCGGCCAGTGGTCGCGGCCGGCATCCTTGTTGATGGTTGGTGTGCGGCCGAATTCGCCCCAGCAAACCACGACGACGTCCTTGTCGAGACCCCGCTGGTGGAGATCCTCGATGAGTGCCGTGAGGCCCTGGTCGAGCATCGGAAAATCCTGCCGGGCGCGGCGGAAGTTGCCGCCGTGCCAGTCCCAGCGACTGAACGAAAGTGACACGCAGCGCACCCCGACCTCGACGAGGCGGCGAGCGAGGAGAAAGTGATCAAGCAGCTTGGGTGCACCGTCGGCTTGCAGCTTGGCGGTGCCGCGGCCGTACCGGTCGCGCAGCTTCACGTCTTCCTTTTCCAGGTCGAGCGCGTCGGCGAGTTTGCCGGAGGTGAGCATGCCAAACGCCTGCTGGTTGTAGGCGTCCATGCCCTCGATGAGGCCGGAGTTGTCGACGTCGCGACGGAGTTGATCGAAACTTTGCAGCAGTTTTTTGCGGTCACTCAACCGCTCGAGGGTGATGCCGTTGAGGGTCATGTCCTCCTTGCCCTCGGCGGACGGTCGGAACGCCGCGTGCGCCGGCCCGAGGAAGCCGGCCTTGCCTGGGTCGCTCCACTGGATATGGCCGGTCTTGGGTGACAGTCCGATGAACGGCGGCATGTCCGGTTTTATCGGGCCATTGAGCTTGGACAAAATGGAGCCGATGCTGGGCCAGCCACCGGGGGGCTGGTTGCGGTTGGAGCGGCCGGTCATGCACTGCTCGGCGTCGTGGCCGCCGGTGGCACCGACGATGGAGCGGATGACGGTGAACTTGTCCATCATTTTGGCCATGAGCGGGAATTCCTCGCAAATCTGCAGACCGGGGACGTTGGTGGAGATGGGCTTGAATTCGCCGCGGATTTCGCGCGGGGCATCCATCTTTAGGTCGAACATGTCCTGATGCGGCGGGCCGCCGGGCAGGAAAATGTTGATGACTGCCTTGTGCGACGAGCCGACGCCGGCCCGGGCCTCGGCCTCGAGCAGGTTCGCCATAGTTAATCCGCCGATGCCCATGGCACCGATGCGGATGAAGTCTCGTCGGGCGATCCCGTCACAGAAATCGCTGCCGCCGTTCCCTGCATTGATCTTCAGCATATTCGCTCCTTTCGTGACACAGTCATCGAGTGAACCGTAAAACTCCGTTTTCGAGAAAAGTGCCTAGGTCGACCGGATAGTCAAGTGGGAAAAGGAAGGAAAAAATGAGGCTGATTTGAGGCTCCGCTTGGCCAAGTGCTCAGGCCTCGAGCGCGTTGATGAGTTTTTGGTGGATGTTGTCGAATCCACCATTGCTCAGGACGCAGAGGATGTCGCCGGGTTGAGCCTGCGGCACCACGTGGGCGACGATCTCGTCGGCGGTTGGGAGGTAATCCGCCTCGACGCCGGCGGCGCGAATATCCGCCATGAGCTGGGCGGGATTGAGGCGCTCCTCGGGCGGCACCTGCTCGAGTCGAGCGACCTCGGCCACGACCACGCGCTTGGCCAAGCGCAATGCCTCCGCCAGCTCGATTTGAAAGTGGTTACGGCGCGTGGTGTTGCTGCGCGGCTCGAAGATGGCCCAGACCCGGCGCTCGGGGAATCGGCGGCTAAGCGCCTTGAGGGTCTCGCGGATGGCGGTGGGGTGATGGGCGAAGTCGTCGATGACGGTGACGCCCTTGACTTCGCCGCGAATTTCCATCCGACGCCGGATGCCCTCGAAAGTGTCGAAGCCGGCCTGAATCTGTTCATCGCTCAACCCGGCGTAGCGCGCCATGAGCAGCGCGGCGAGTGCGTTGCGGACGTTCAACTCGCCGATCATTGGGATGCGAAACTGGGCGCTGCCCAATCGAAAGGTTGAGCCGCTTTCGCTGAACAACAGTTGATCGGCCTGCGTGTCGCAGTCGTTGCCCAGACCAAAGTGCCGGACCGGGCAGTGCCCGACCCCGGTGAGCGGCAGCAGGTTCGGCTCGTCGCCGTTGGCCAAAAGCAGGCCGTTACGCGGGATGATGTTGATGAGCCTCTGAAACGAGGTCTGGATTTCAGTTAGGCTGCAGAAGATGTCGGCGTGGTCGAACTCGAGGTTGTTGATGACCACTGCCTCGGGCAGGTAGTGGACGAACTTGCTGCGCTTGTCGAAAAACGCGGTGTCGTACTCGTCGCCCTCCAGCACGCACCATTCGCTGTCGATGAACCGCGCCCCTTGGCCAAGGTTGTTCGGAATGCCGCCGATAAGAAAATTAGGATTGAGTCCATTGTGCTTCAGCAACCAGGCGAGCAGGGAGGCGGTGGTGGTCTTGCCGTGCGTGCCGCAAACCAAGAGCGAGCGTTTGCCGCGTAGGAACTGGTGCTTGAGCAGTTCCGGCAGGGCGCAGTAGGCGAGTTTGTGCTCGAGCGCGTACTCGGCCTCGGGATTGCCACGCGAGATGGCATTGCCGATCACGACGAGATCCGGCTTGTGCGCGAGGTTGGCCTCGTCGAACGGCCGCGCCTCGATGCCGCGCTCCTCGAGGAACGTTGACATCGGCGGGTAGATGCCCTGATCCGAGCCGGTGATAGCAAACCCGCGTTCCTTAAGCGCCGCTGCCACCGAGGCCAACGCGGTGCCGCAGATGCCGACGAAGTGGATGGAGCGTGCGGAGTAGATGGCAGCCCTTACTTCAGCTTGAGCAGTTCCGGCTCTGTCCAGGGATCGACCCGGCCGGCGGTCGCGGCGCGGATGGTCTTAACCGTGGCCGCCTTGACCGGTTCGCCGCGGTGATCCCACTCGCGCCGGATGTAGGTCAGGATCGAGGCGACTTGATCGTCATTGAAACCGACGAGCGCGGGCATCTCAAGATCATGTTTTTGTCCGTTGACCGTGATCGGTCCGGCGACACCCTGCAGCACGATCCGCACGAGGCGATCATCGCTCTTGAGCACCCAGTCGGAGTCCACCAACGGCGGGGCCACGCCGGCCTGGCCGCGTCCGTGTCCCTGATGGCAGGTGGCACAGGTGAAGGTGTACAGCTGTTTGCCCTGCGTGAACTGCGCCTGCTCAGCATCCGTCAACGGGCGCAGTGGCGGGAGTGGCTTGACGCCCGGCTTGCCGTTCCAAAGGAACAAATTGTCGATGGAGTTGGCGAGCTTGGCCTCCTCCTTGTTTTTGGATTTTTGGAGCACGGTGAGCATCTTCGGTTTTTCGTCGAAGTAAACCGGCTTGCCCTTGGATTTGTTTCGCGCGACACCCCGCAGGATGGCCAGTCTCTGCCAGCCCTGAATGCGCCGGCCGTAGGTGGAGTAGATCAGCTTGCCGACCCGCGACGGGCGGCCTTCGCGGAAGATACTGTCCGAAAGTGCCTCGATGACGTCGGCACGATGCTCGGCGGTGCGCCAGCGTCGTTCGGCGAGCAACAGCTCGAGGAATTCGAGTTCCTCGCCGGCCAAGCCGGAGAGTGCGGCGTCCATGATGTATGGTTTGTCGGCGTGATTGTAGAGTGCGCTGCGAATGCCCATGTGGGTGAGGATGTTTCCGTGGGCCCCGAGAGAGAGCACCATTTGGCGAAGCTCGGTGATGTCGTCCGCGCCGGTATTGAGCACGAGTTGATCAATGATGGCGTCGCTGCCGGGCAGCTTGAGCCACGGCTCGGCGAGGCGGGCGGCCGCCATGCGGACACCACGATCGCTGTCGCTC
>WTHH01000149.1 GCA_011523195.1 Verrucomicrobiales bacterium | reverse complement strand
AAGGACAAGGTTGGCAGCGTTGGCAGCGACCTCCCGACAGCGCTTGGCCAAGCGCCGGCTGGCTCAGACAGAAACATCGCTGACACCGTGGCGGCGCTCGAGGCGCTTGGCTCAAAACCAGCCGAGGCACAAAAGGCTGCCAAGGCGGCGTTGGCGATGCTTGGCCCGCAGGCTGCCGTGGAGGAATTGGTTCGTGCGGCGCTCAAGGGAGGGAAGTGACCACGCATTGAGTGACCCGCTCGTCATCCCAAATAGTGCATCGCTTGGCCAACGGCTGGCGGCGAAGATACTGTACATCTTACTGCGCCTACTGCGGCTGACTTGGCGGATTCATTTTTCCGATCCGCGCGGTTCACTGGAGGCCGGCCGTGACAAGCCTTTCATCATCTGCGTCTGGCACAACCGCCTAGCCTACGCGATGTACGCGTACCGGGACAGCATCAAGCCTGTCAGCGGCCGCCGCTTGGCCGCGATGGTGAGCGCGAGTAAAGATGGGGCGTTCCTCGTGGAGATTCTGCGGGCGTTCGATATTGAGCCGGTACGTGGATCGACTAGCCGGCGCGGGAGGCAGGCGCTGCTGGAGTTGTCGCGGCAGATGAAAGCCGGCCTGCATCTGGCCATTACACCGGACGGCCCACGCGGGCCGTGCTATGAAATTCAGGACGGCATCCTGTCGCTTGCGCAGGTGACCGGGTTGCCGATCAGCCCGCTGGGGTGTGCCTCGAAGCGAAAGTACCGTTTCAAGAGTTGGGACCGGTTTCAATTGCCGTTGCCGTTTACCCGTTGCGATGTCGAATACGGCGAACCACTGCACATTCCACGCAAGTTGAACGATGCAGATCGAAACGAGTTTCGTGCCGAGTTAAAAAAACGGCTTGATGCGATCAGCCCCGAGTGATGGAGGCGCAAGGTTGCAGATTTTCTCAAAACCGATATAACCGCGCGCGGTGAACGCAGGTTCGTTAGAGGGCGCATTGCGCCTGCAAAAATTCATCTTCCTCGCGGTGATCGCGTTGGCGTTGGTCGTTTTTGGCTACACGCTCGCGGATGATGCATTCTTTGCAGCGCTGGCGTTTGGCGGGTTGGCATGGTTGATGTTGATGCCATACCACGCGACACTGTCGGTGACGCTTGCGATCGCGACTTTCTCCACGGCGTTTATTATGCCGTTTTTCCCGGGGCGCCCCTTCGTGTGGGAGGCGGCGGCATTACTGGGCTGGACTGGTTGTGTGCTGGTTTTTTCCTTCCGCCAATACCGGGATGAAATGTGGGACTCCATCCACGAGCACAAGTGGATGTTATTCGGAGTGGCCGGCTACTGCCTGATTTTGGTGGTCACCATGTTTGAGCGTGGTGTGGGTTTCCGGACGATGGGCGGAGAGCAGATGGGCGGCCGTTTTTATTTTCAACAGCTGACGTGTGCCATTTTTCCGTTGATGTTCATGATGCTCCGACTGAAGGAGGATCAGATTCGCAAGCTGTTCGTGCTGCAGTGTGCGCTCTCGGTGACATGGGTGATCTCGGATGTGATTTACACCAACGCGCAGTGGATGTTCAGCGTTCTGTTTTTCCTCGAGGTGCCGGGTGACGCGATGAACTTTGAGCGCGAGCGGATGAAGATGGGCATCAACCGTTACCAGTCACTGGCTTTCGTGAGCACCGGCTTCCTGTGGTTGCTATTAATCAAGTTCAAGATGAAGGACTTTCTCACCGCGAAGGGTGCGTTCCTGATCCCGGCCAGCATCGCGATTATGGGGGTGGGCCTTTTGAGTGGTCACCGATACACGGTGGCGATCATCGTGTTGGTTACGTTCTTTTGCACGATCGCACAGCGCGTTTTCAACTTCCGCAATACGGTCATTGGTGGGTTGTTTTTGGTGATCGGCCTGATCGTGGCCTACGGGTTTGCAGACCGGATGCCGCTTGCGGCGCAGCGGGCGATCTCGGTACTACCGGGAATTGAGGTGCATCGCGACGCCCAGATCGACGGCTCCAGCACGATGGAGACGCGTCGAATCCTGCGGGAGGAGGGCATAAAATTAATTCCACAGTATTTGTGGCTCGGGCGCGGTTTCGGGCAGTCCGGTTTTGGTGACCACTCGCTGCACTGGGATCCTACGGCGATCACGTATCACATGAATCAGGGCCGGTTTTTCAACGGCTTTATCGGATTAATGATCAACACAGGCCTGTTTGGCACGTTGTTTATGCTCCTGTTTTTGCTGATGGGTTCCGTGTTGGCGGTGAAGGTGATTCTTCACTTGCGTAAGCATGGTGTAGAGGATGAATTTTCACGCGTGAGCTGTATCGTGGCCTGTCTCTGGATGGCCAATGTGGTCGCGTTCATCGCCCTGCACGGGGACAGCGAGTATGCGATGAAAACCTTCTCCCTTCAGGCTGGCCTGCTGGTGGTGTGTCATTACATGCTGCGGAATCGTCTCCGCAAGGCGGCCGAACCGGAGACGGCTGAGGCGACATGAAGATCCTCCACTTGGTAGGCCAACGCGAGGATTTCGGAGGAATCCTCTCGGTCATACGCAGTCTGCATCAAGTCGGCCCCGTTGAGAGCTATCAACATACGGTTTGGGTACATAGGGACTACTTGGAAACCCGGGGACCGGCGCTCGACTACCGACGAGGCAGTTTCATCATCAGCGATTCCCCGAGTCACTTGGCCATCTTTCTCACGAGCGCACTCGCGTTTTTTGGATTACGACGCTTGGCCAAGCGCGAAGCGTTCGACGTGATCCATGCACACACCCGCGGCGGACTGGTTGTGGCGTTGTTGGTTGCTTGGTTCATGCGGCGTCCCGTTTTGTTTACCAACCACACGTTTGCCAACCGAACCGGTTTTTATCGTTGGGTGGCCAAGCGGAAACGAGTCACCTCTGTCCTGCTTAACCCGGCCATGGCCCGGCATTACGACATGACGATTGCCGAGCCAAGCCGTTGGATTGTTTTCTCCGGGTGCGCGGACCGTTTTCTGGAGGAACCGCTTGGCGCCAACGCTTGGCCAAGCGCAGACCCGAAGGCCAAACTCCGGTTGGTTGGCATGGGATCGATCGTGCGCTGGAAGGGTTGGCATCTACCGGTACAGGCCTTGGCCAAGCTGCCGCAGGAGTTGCGTGATCGCGTGGAGTTTCATCTTTGGGGGCCGGAGCAGCAGGACGCCGACGCACAGGCGTTCGTCCGGGAACTCCGGGAATTTGTCGAAAAAAACGAACTGCAAAAATCGGTATTTTTGCACGGATCAACGAACGAGGTGGTTGCATCGTTGCAGTCGGGGCATTTTGTGGTTGTGGCGTCCGAGAACGAGCCGTGCAGCGTGTCGTTGATGGAATCTCTTGCGCTTGGCCTCCCCGCGTTGGCAGCTCGCAGCGGTGGAAATGTTGACATCGTCCGGGACGGAGAGACGGGCGTTCTCTTCGAGAGTGGCAGCGAGGATGACCTCGCCGCAAAGTTAGTTTCGGTTCTCAACGGCGAAATAACCCTTTGTACTCCTGCGGAAATTCGGGAAAGCGTCCGCGGTTGGGCAGCCAGTGCCATGACGGAAAAGTACAACCGAATCTACGATCACATGGCGCAACTCAATTCTACCAAGTCATGAAGCTGGTTGTTTTCGCCCATGTTCCGCCGCCTTTTCACGGCCAAAGTTTCATGGTGCAGCAACTGCTCGATGAGCTTCGCGGAGAGGGGGGCGACGGTATTGAGGTATTTCATGTGGACGCCCGACTCTCCAGAGACATCGACGACATTGCTTCCGCGAGCCCCCGTAAATTGTTCCTCCTGCTGCGGTTTTGTCTGCGGGCGATCTGGCTGAGGATCAGCCGTGGTGCCACTCACTTTTATTATGTCCCCGCGCCTGGACTGCGGAACGCCGTGTACCGGGACTGGATCGTGATGCTTTTCTGCCGGCCATTCTATCGGAAGATTGTCTATCACTATCAGGCGGCTGGCGTGGGCGGGTGGCTGGAGACTGAAGCTCGTGGTTGGGAGCATTGGGTGTCGCGTTTGCTACTGGGTCGCGCCGCACTCAGCATAGCGCTGGGCGACTACTATCATGAGGACGCCGCCAGGCTGGAGCCGCACAAAATCGTCACCGTCCCGAACTGCAGCCCCGATCCCTGCCTGGATTACGACACGCTGATCAAGCCGCAGCAACAGGCGCGCGCCGAGGCGCTTGGCCAGGCGGGAACTTGGCGCGTACTCTATCTCAGCCTCTGCTATCGAGAGAAGGGACTGTTCGATCTGGTCGAGGCCGTGGCCGAGGTGAACGCCCGTTTGCAGGCCAAGGGCTTGGCCAAGCGCGTGCAACTGGACGTCGCCGGGAAATTTTATCTACCCGAGGAGGAGGTGGAATTCACGGAGCGCATCGGTCAGGCGGATCTCAACGATGACAAGGGACCGCTGGTTGTATTTCACGGCTTCGCTGATGAGGTGAAAAAGCTCGAGCTGCTTGGCCAAGCGGATGCGTTTTCGCTTCCGTCGTACTACAGTTTTGAGGCACATCCGGTTTGCCTTGTGGAGGCGATGGCGTACGGCCTGCCGATCGTTGCCACGCGCTGGCGGATTTTACCGGAGCTGTTTCCGGAATGGTACGAGGGTCTGGTGGATATCAAGTCACCCGATCAAATCGCTGACCGGTTGGAGGGATTCATCGGGAGGACGGATGAGGCAGGGCTACGCGAACGCTACTTGCAGCACTTTACGCGGCGGGCGTTCGGTGAAAAGGTTCGCACGGCATTACTATCGCTGGAGGAAGAGTGAGTACCGACGGACAACACGCGCCGACACAGGTTTCTGCGCAGCACGGGGTCGATCGTTACGACGACTTGGATGGAGTCCGGGCGTTGGTCGATGAGGCGATCAAAACGTTAAATTTACCGAATGATTTCGTCCGCCCCGGCGATCGTGTGGTGCTCAAGCCCAACTGGGTGAAGGAGCACGACGAGCGTCATCCCGGCCCGGCCCAGTGGGAGCACGTGGTCACTCACCCGGCGGTCATCGAGGCTGTTATTCGCTGGGTCGCCGGGCCGTTGAATGGCGTTGGGTCGATTATTGTTTGTGATGCGCCACAAACCGACTCGTCGTTTGCGACTCTAAGCGCCTACTGCGGTCTCGATGAAATGATCGGG
>WTHH01000347.1 GCA_011523195.1 Verrucomicrobiales bacterium | reverse complement strand
GGTAATGATGCAGCGCAAGGGTCACTCGGCGTTCTCCTCCTTTTCTGATGCGCGCCCACCCTGGGCCGCAGTGACCGCCCCGATCAGTGCGGCAGTCAACAACAGCGCCAACACCTCAATCGTGACGATGTAGGGTTTGATGAGTTTCGTGCCCAACTTCTTCACGGAGGATTGTTCGAGGATCGTATCCTTGGGTGTTGCGTTTTCAACCAGTGGAATCTCCCGTATGGCCGGGAGCAGGATTACCAGAAAAACGGCCAACGCGATGATCGTTCCCGAGAAACTCCCCCTGGATGTAATGCGGAAAGCGTCCTTCCCCGTGACGCGATCGGTCAGCATGATGGCAAACAAAATCAGTATGCCCACTGCCCCGGCGTAGACGAGGATCTGCACCACGGCGATGAACTCGGCGAGCAGCAGCAAAAACAGTCCGGCGAAGCCGGCAAAGAAAACTAGCAGGGCAAAGACACCGTGAACGAGGTTGCGCTTGCGCACGGCAACCAGCGCGCCGATCACTGAGATTGCCGCCAATACCCAAAATGCCGTGACTTCGTTCATTCGCCGTACTGGTAGGCGCGGGGCTTAACCTTAGCCCGATTGACGCGATCCAAGCCCTTGGCCGCTGCGTAAAGGGTGATGAGTGCCGAAACCCAGACGATCACGCTGACGGCTGTCCCCTCATTGGCATTCTTGGCGTGCCAAGCGAACCCAGCGATGAAAATATTCAGGATGGACAGCGGCAAGAGGAACTTCCACGCAAAGCCCATGAGTTGATCCACCCGCAGTCGGGGGAGGGTGCCGCGCAGCCAAATCATCACCCCGATCAGGATGCAGACCTTGGCCAGAAACCAGATCACCTTCAGCCAGGGCAGCGCCTCTACGCCCGGTCCGCCACCCGCGCCGAGGAAGAGGGTGACCGCCAGGCCGCTGATGGCAAACATCGCGATGTATTCGCCGAGGAAGAACAGGGCGAACTTGAACCCGCTGTATTCCGTGAAGTAACCGGCGATGATTTCGCTCTCGGCTTCCGGTAGGTCAAACGGCGAGCGGTTGGTTTCCGCGAGTGCCGCGATGAAAAAAATCACGAACGCAGCCAGACCCCATGGCTGAAAAACATACCAGTTCCAGCCAGCCTGCGCTTCTGCGATTTCGGCGGCATTAAGGCTGCCCACGATCATCACCACGACTACTGCAGAAAGGACCAACGGGATTTCGTAGCTGACCATTTGTGCGATGGCTCGCATGCCGCCCAGCAAGGAATATTTGTTTCGCGAGGCCCAGCCAGCCATGAACACGGCCAAGGTGTTTAATCCGGTGATGGCGAAGAAAAAGATCACCGCACCATCGAGCATGAACGCCTTCACGGAATTCTGTTCGCCATTGAGCCAGGGAAATTCCAGCGGCAAAAAGCAGAGCACCAGCATCGCCGGGATCAGTGAGAGGATCGGGGCGAGGAGATGAAAAAGCCGGTCGGCCCCGGTGGGGACGATGTTTTCCTTGAACAACATTTTGATACCGTCTGCCGCCGGTTGGCCAAGCCCGAATAAACTGAGCCTGCCCCCGTACGGAGTCAGAGGGACGCCGACCTTGTTCGGGCCGATGCGGTTTTGAATGCGAGCCAATGCCTTGCGTTCCACCCAAGTCGTCAACGCGAACATCGATGGGAAAATCACCAACAACGGCACCGTGGCAAGCAGAATGTCTCCGATCAGTTCCCAGTTCATTCTGCGTTGCCCTCCTTTTTGGTGTCTGCGGGAGGAGTGTCGGGAGTCTCGGTTGGTTTTTCAATGCCTCCCATTTCTTCTTTCGCCTTGGCCTTGGCTTCGGCCTTGGCTTTTGCTTCAGCCGCCTTTTTCTTGGCCTCTTCGGCTGCCTTTTTCTTGGCCTCCTTGGCCGCTTTTTCGTCGGCGATACGCTTGTCCCGGGCGGCAGCTTCCTCGGGGTGAATCTTGTGATAGTAGTCGTTGCTCTTGAGTAGATCGTCGCGCCGGAGGAGAAGGCCACCAAATCGATCCGGTGTGCTCAGCTCAAACTGACTGTTCATCACGATGGCGTCGAACGGGCAGACCTCCACGCAAATCTGGCAACTCATGCAGACGGACACGTCGATGTCGAATGTCGCCGGATAAAACTGGGCCTTGTTGCCGCCGCGTTCCTTCTTGTCCTTGCTCTTCTCGATGTAAATGCACTGGGGAGGGCATTCGCGCTCGCAAATCTGGCAGGCAACACAGCGAACGGTGTCCATCGGTTCACCTTCGTCGTGCAGCAGCATGGGGAAGTTGCGGCTGTAATGGGTGACTGTGGTCGTGTCGCTTAGCTGTTCTGCTTCCTCCTTCGGGTAATCACCGGCGCGTTCCGGCAGCTTGTCGTCGTTGCGCCAGGCGTACTCTTTTGTGGTTAGGCGTTCCTTGTCGAAATATGAGCCGACGAAGTTTCGCAGCGTCACCGCCATGCCCTTGAAAATTCCGCCGCCAAGCAGGCTCATCGATCCACCTCCCCGAGTACGATGTCGATGCTGCCGAGGATGATCACCGCATCCGCCACCTGTTGGCCGATGCACATATCCTGCAGCACGGTCAGGTTGATAAACGAAGGTGGTCGGACCCGGTACCGATACGGTTGGGTGGTGCCGTCAGCCACGAGATAAAAACCAAGCTCACCCTTGGGTGCTTCGACGCGGCCGTAGGCCTCCGCCTTGGCCGGCTTAAACACCTTCCCGGCGTTGCCCATGATCGGGCCAGACTCAATGCCGTCCAGTGCCTGTTTCAAAATCTCAATGCTCTCGCGCATCTCGAGCATTCGCACCATGAACCGGTCGTAGCAGTCGCCGACTTCCCCTTTCGAATATGGCACGCGAAACTTGAACCGGTCGTAAATGCCGTAGTTGTCGACTTTGCGAATGTCGTAGTTCACGCCGCTCGCGCGAAGCATTGGCCCCGTGATCCCGGCACTAATCGCCAGTTCCTTCGACAGGTTGCCAACGTCTTGGGTGCGGCTGAGGATGATCTCGTTTTCGCAAAGCAGTTTCTCGTACTCATCGAGAAATTTTGGGAAGCGATCGACCACTTCTCGCGTGCGATCCAACCATCCCTCAGGCACGTCGCATCGCAGTCCACCAAAGCGAAAGTAATTGCACATCATCCGGGCGCCGCTGGCCTGCTCGAACAGATCGAGAATTTTTTCGCGCTCACGAAAGGCATAGAGCAGCGGCGTGCCAAGTGCCCCGAGGTCGTTCACAAAAAAGCCGACGAGCGAAACGTGATTCACCAACCGGGTGAGTTCAGACATGATCACACGCAGGTACTCAGCGCGTTCCGGGATTTCGATTTCGATCAACTGCTCGGCGGCAAGGGCGTACGCCCAGTTGTTGGTCATGCTGTTGAAATAATCGAGCCGGTCGGTGAACGGCATGCTCGCGAGATAACTCATGCTCTCCGCGAGCTTTTCGTGATTGCGATGCAGATAGCCAAACACCGGCTTGAGGTCGACCACCGTTTCGCCATCCAGCTTGACGTCCATCCGAAACACGCCATGCGTGCTCGGGTGGTGCGGTCCCATCGAGACCTCCAGCAGGCTGGTCTCCAGATCATCCTGTTGAATCAGTTCGTAGTTGGGCGCAGCAGCTGTCACTTCATGAAAATCACCCGCTTGGCCAAGCGCTTGAAATTGTGTTCGGGGCGGACGGTATCAAAAAATCACTTTTCCTTTTTGATGTTTCTCCAGGATCTCATCGTGCGGGGTCGGCTCCCATTCGTAGTCGAACGGCTCGACGTAGTCCTTGCGCATCGGGTGTCCCTCAAATTCATCCCACATCAGGATGCGTCGTTGATCCGGGTGCCCGGTGAAATTGATGCCAAACAAATCGTAAATCTCCCGCTCCTGCAGTTCGCAACTTCGCCAGACGGGGGTTAGCGACTGTGCCTCCGGTTTTTCCCGGGTCGTGCGCTGTTTCATCACGAGCGGGCCGGTGCGTTTTTCCATCGAGTAAAGATGGTAAACGACTTCCATTCGGGCGGGGTCCTTGTGAATGATCGTCTCCGTCTTGCCCTCCTCATTCTTGACCTTCTCCTTGAATTCGCGATTGAGGTAATCGATACCGGTGACGTTGCTGCAGTAGTCGAGCCGGAACGCATGGTCATCTCGCAGCCAGATTGCGACTTCAGTGGCTTTTGTCGTCGGGACAATCAATGTTCCAAATTCCTCCTCCCACTCCACCTCCGGGAATTGTTGCAAAACCGGATCGTGGGGGATCGCCTCGCTCATGCAGTGGCTTCCTCCTCGGCCGGGGCGTTCGGGTTGGCCGGCGGCTGCCAGACGTCAGGGTTGTAGGGCGGCTCAAGGTCGGTGCCGGTGAATTCCGGGACAGGGTACTGGCGGCGTCCCTCGATAAACGCAGGGTCCGACTTGATGTCCTGAGTCCGGATTTTCTCCTGCAAATAGTTAAGCGACTGCAGCACGGCCTCCGGGCGGGGCGGGCCACCGGGCAGATGAACATCGACAGGGATGTATCGATCGATCCCCTTCAGCACGTTGTAGCCCTGCTTGAAAGGCCCCCCGGAAATGGCACAGGCACCCATGGCGATCACGTATTTCGGCGAGGGCATTTGTTTGAAGAGTCGCACGACCTGTGGCGCCATCTTTTTGGTGACGGTTCCTGAAACAATCATGAGATCAGCTTGACGCGGCGACGGTCTGAAAACTTCGGCTCCAAAGCGCGCAAGGTCGTAGCGCGACATGGAGGTAGCGATCATTTCGATGGCGCAACAGGCCAGCCCAAATTGGAGTGGCCACAGGGAATTGCCGCGCCCCCAGTTGTAGAGATCGTTGAGGGTGGTTGTGAAAATACCCGCCTTTTGCAGTTCGCTTTTGAGTCCTTCGTCCATGAATCAGAGAGTTGCCTGCTTTTGGGGTTGGGTTGGAGATGGTGCGTTTTGTGACGGTGTAAATTGCCATCTTAAAAGTCCTTTGGCCCAAGCCCAAACCAAGCCTTCCATGAGCAGGAAGATGAAAACAAGGATGCCAGCGATAGCCCCCGCAGGAAGGTTTTTGTAAACAGAGGCGATTGGGAGAAGAAAGAGGATCTCGACATCAAAGACCAGGAAAATGATGCCGTAGATGTAGTATTCGACTTTTAGAGGAAACCATTGG
>WTHH01000010.1 GCA_011523195.1 Verrucomicrobiales bacterium | reverse complement strand
GTCAGTGGTTCAGGGCGACAAAAAGGCCAGCATATTATCGACCCACGCTCTAAAGACGCCGGTCCGGTCGAGGGCCGTCTGGCCGCTTGGGCCATCGCCCCTGATGCCATTGCGGCGGACGCCTCCTCCACGGCGTTCATGATGTTGTCGGATGAAGAAATCAGCGATTATTGCTTGGCGAACGAGGGAACTGCCGCGATAATCCTTCCCCAGGTGGGCAGCGAAAACTCCTCCGACCAAGCGGTAAAATCATATGGCCAATGGGAGGGTGCGGGGTTGAGCACATAACGACTTTTTTCAATACCAATGAGTAATCAAATAGATCGTAGAAACTTCATCAGTTCATCGGCTGCAGCCGGTGCAGGCTTGGTTCTTGCCAACAGTGCGCTTGGCCAAGCAGGGAATAAAAAGGATATCAACATAGCGTTGATCGGTGCGGGCACGCAGGGGCAGGTCCTCATGAATGCCATACTTAAGTTGGGCAGAAACTCGGGCATCAAGTTCCGTGCGGTCTGTGACATCTGGGAAAAGGGCAACCTGCGCCGTGTTTCCCGGATCTTGAACGCCTACAAACGGTATGGTCACAAGGGGACAGCCTACGTCGATTATCAGGAGTTGCTCGAGAAGGAGAAGGATCTCGATGCGGTGCTGATCGCCACACCCGACTTTTGGCACGCCGAGCACACCATCGCCTGTTTTGAAAAGGGGCTGCACGTCTATTGCGAGAAGGAAATGTCCAACAGCCTCGAGGCAGCCAAAGACATGGTGTTGGCCGGACGCAAGGCTGGCAAGCTGCTGCAGATCGGCCACCAGCGCCGTAGTAATCCCCGCTACATTTACTGCAAGGATAAGGTCCTCAACGAGGCCAACCTGCTTAATCGCATCACGAACATTTCCGGCCAGTGGCATCGCAGCCGTGCGGCCTGTGTTGATCTCGGTTGGCCTAAGGGCACCGACATCCCCGCAGCGACGCTGAAAAAATATGGTTTTGATGACATGTCACAGTTTCGCAACTGGCGCTGGTACAAGGGGCTCGGTGGCGGCCCCATCGTTGACCTTGGTTCGCACCAGATCGATGTCTACAGCTGGTTCCTTGGCAACGCGCTTCCGTCTTCAGTGATGGCTAGCGGCGGCGTGGATTATTGGAAAGATCACGAATGGTACGATAACGCCATCGCTATCTTCGAGTTTCCGACCGAGAAGGGTCTCGTGCGCGCGAGTTACGAGACGCTGACCACAAACAGCAGTAACGGCTACTACGAATTGTTTATGGGTGACGAGGGCACTTTGCTGATTTCCGAGTCTGCTGGTCGTGGTGAAATTTACCGTGAAAGCTGGGTGGAAGAGACTAAGTGGGATCCGTGGGTTCAGAAAAATTATGTAACTCTTGAAAAAGCTAGCATCGAGGCAGAAGTTAAAGAAGGTGATGATGAGGTAGATGTTCGTGAATCTGCTACCCCGGCTCTCTATCGCATGCCTATCGAGATGAAGGTCCCGTATCATCAACCTCATCTTGTCAACTTCTTTGAGTCGATCCGAGGCAATGCAAAACTGAACTGTCCGGGAGAGATCGGCTACGAGACCGCCGTGATGGTGCTCAAGGTAAATGAGGCTATTGCTGCCGGTCGAAAGATCGATCTTAAGCCGGAAGACTTCAAGGTCTGACCGGCTCCCCTGCGTGGATGTCATTTTAGATGATTCAAATCATCAGGACATTGCTGTCTTTGACGCTGCTGGCCAGCCCCCTAGCGCTTGGCCAAGCGGCGGAAAAAGGCAAGGGGCTAGGTGATGGTCACGATGGTAACCGCACTTCCATCACGCACCTGATCACTCTCTTCGACGAAGCGGGGCTCCCTATCAAGGCCACGGACAAGCAGCCGAGGCCGATCTCAATGCGCAACACCTGTGGCGAATGTCATGATTATGACAAAATGGCCACCGGTTGGCATTTTCACTCTGGCACAACCAACGTTCTGAGTGGGCGGGTGGGTGAACCGTGGGTGTTGACCGATACCCGGGTCCGAACACAGATCCCCATTTCCAACCGCGACTGGAAGGGGACCTACAGCCCGGACGACATCAACATGACCGCCTGGAAATTCCTCAAGCAGTTCAGCAGTCATTTCCCCGGCGGAAACTATGGTGAGATGGAGCCAAGCGATGACGATCTGGACGCTGATCCGGAGGAGTTTTTGCGTTGGCCAATCTCCGGTAAGTACGAGATCAATTGTCTAGCTTGTCACCACGCTGACCGCAAACAAAACCAGAGTGATGCAGCTTTGCAGGCGGCCCGGGAAAATTACCGGTGGGCGGCCACGGTGGCCAGTGGCTTGGCCACGGTAAAGGGGACGGCCTCCGAGTTGGACGAGTTTTACGATCCAGAAACTGAGTACAAGATCATCACTAGCTACGACAAAAGCCGGTTCGATTCAAACAACAAGGTGTTCCTCGACATCGTTCGCAAGCCTCCCTCCAACCGGTGCTACTACTGTCACTCCACGCAGGATCTCCAGACGCCGGGCAGGGATGAGTGGGTTCACAACGAGGACGTCCATCTGGCCTCCGGAATGAGTTGCGCCGACTGCCATCGCAACGGCGTGGATCACATGATTGGACGGGGCGACATCGAGCCTTCGGGCAATCCTCACGATTCGGCTGATTACCTGAAAAACTTTGACCCAAAGAAACACGCCTCTTATTCCTGTCAGGGTTGTCACTTGGGCAACCCGAATGCGGAGAATGCCGCTGACAGAATGGGTGGCCACCTGGGCGCACCTATTCCAGAACACAAGGGCATCCCGGCAATTCACTTCGAGAAACTGAGTTGCACCGCTTGTCACTCGGGGCGTTTGCCGGAAGAAAACACGGCGCGCGTGCGGACAGCACGGATGCACAAACTTGGCCTGCACGGTCGCCACGCCATGAACAAGCAATTACCGCACGTGGTTACGCCGGTGTTCGCAAAAATGGCCAACGGCAAAATCGGACCACACAACATGATCTGGCCCTCATTTTGGGGAACACGCTCTCAGCCTTCCTATTGGGGAACGAAGTCTGGGGACACCGTCATACCGTTACCGTTTGAGTTGGAAGATATCGTGTCCGACCACCTTAGAGATATGGCCAGCGGGGAGGATTCTGAAAGTGATCCAACAAAGTTGTCGGACGAGACTATCGCCTCAACGCTCAAGTTGATCGCGAAGCAGGATGAGGAAGAAGAGGAGCCCGAGGGTGAAGCGCCAGATGAGGCTGAGCCAGACGCTGATAAAGTGGACGAGACTAAGCCTGAACCGGTTTTTGTGTCCCATGGCAAGTTGTACAGACTAAAAGGGGATGTGTTGCTCAGTTCCGCACATCAAGCAGCCGAGACTGCGATTAAGCCACTTGCGCCGGTGTTGGTACGCGAAATTGCCGGTGATGAACTGGGGGTGGAAAACGAGAACCCGGAACGTGTCAACGACTGGATCGCTCTAACCGAGGAACAGATCACCAACGTGTTGAAATTGATCGATGGTTACGAGTGGGAACTGCAAAGCTGGCAACCCAAGCCGGAGGCGGTATATGTGGCCGGAGGAAAGCTGTATAGCATCAACAATAAGGTGTTGGTTAAGGATGACCACGAGGCAGCTGAACCTTACAAGTGGCCCATCGCGCATGACGTTCGGCCTGCCTCTCAGTCTCTAGGATCTAACGGGCGCTGCGCGGATTGCCACGATGACACTTCACCCTTCATTTTTGGCAAAGTGGAGGTTGATACTCCCATCAATCCCGGTGAAAAACAGACCAAGTCCATGACCGAGTTCGGTGAACTGGATCCCGGGTACTATCAGTCTTTTGCTTTCACCTTTCTGTTTAGGCCATGGTTGAAAGGGTTGGTCATTGTGGCGTGTGCCATCGGCGGGTTGGTTCTTTTATTGTTTGCACTGAAGGGCATGGACCGGCTGGTCACGGCGGCTGGCCGGAACAAATAGCGCAAGGATCACGAGATGTTTCAATCAATATCATGGGCATCGCTGACCGTTGTTGCTATCGGGATTGTCATCCATGTTTGCGCCGGGTTGGGTGCTGGTCAGGCCAAAAGCAAGGCCAAGCGGCATCCTCTTGGCTGGTGTGGCTGGGAAGACGACCTTGATAAGCTTGGCAAACTCAAACGTCTGGCTGGAATCGTGGCTGTTGTGAGTCTCTTGGTGATGACTTTGACCGCATTCTCAGGTCGGCTTATCTCAAATGAATTAATGACCGGCTACGCCCTAATGATCCACGTTGGGACAGCTCCGATTTTTCTCCTGTGTGCGGTTTTCCTGTTGATCACTTGGGCGCATCAATGCCGGTTGACGGAAGATGAGAGGGCGGAGTTGACTGGGCGCCTGTGCTTCCAACCTGTTAAAGCCAAGGATTCACTTTTGCTAATCAAGTTGACCTTTTGGGGTGCGATGTTCCTGACCTTTCCAGCAAGTCTGTCCATTGTCTTAGTTATGTTCACGATCTTTGGCACGCACGGGCAGGATGTGCTTGTAGGTGTTCATCAATACACCGGACTCGGTTTGGTGCTCTTAACGATTATACACGTTTACCTCGTTTTACGCCACCGCCTCAAGTGACCCGACTGCCCAAGCGCTTGGCCAAGTTTAAACGTACACGTAGAAGCGGTACCAAAGAAAATTCCACACAAGGCTGCATCCAGTGGCCAACAGCTTGACAGTGTTCTTGCTGACAAAGGCCTCACTCCATCCGCTAGCTAGCTGAATCTTATGTGTCGCTGAATTCGCCCAGCGAACCGGTTGCATCCAGACGTTTGTCGTCAGGTAAATAACCACGTTTTGAATCACGTACAATGAAACAGCTGTCACGATGATGAACTTCGTCGCCTGCCCCGGGGCATCAAAGGTGTGCGGTTGAAAGACAAAAAAGTTGGCGGTAAAACTGAATGCCATCGCAACGCTGGTGGAACAGATGTTGGCCGGTATTCGAGGGATTTTTCGTGTTAACAGGTTGTAGATTACGAAATCCAGCGCAGTGTTCGCCACACCGACAAGCCCGAACAAGGCGATCTGCCAAGGGAGAGATTGGGCGTGGAGTTCGGCTGAAATCATGACAAGGCGTCGGGCAACGGCGTCGGCGGCGGAAGTATGTTGGGATGGAGTGTGGA
>WTHH01000195.1 GCA_011523195.1 Verrucomicrobiales bacterium | reverse complement strand
TGCCGGGAATGTTCAAGGCGCTGCTGTCCGAGATGAAAATCACCGAGGCAGACGCGCCGACGTTTCATTATTACCTCACCCGCCACACGCATCTCGACGAGGAATCGCACGGGCCAATGGCCCTCCGGATGCTGCACCGCCAGTGCGACGGCGATGCCCGGCGCGAGGAGGAAACACTGGCCACGGCAGCAGCGGCGTTGCAGGCGCGCATCGACTTTTGGGACGGCGTGAACGACGCCATCTCAGGGAGCTGACCCGTCATGCCGAAGCCGGACGCCCCAGTCATCGAACTGTCGAATCTAACCATCCGGCGGGACGAGACAACCATCCTCCGAAACATCAACTGGCGCGTGAATCGAGGTGAGCACTGGGTGGTGCTGGGAGGGAACGGCTCCGGCAAAACCACGTTGCTCAGCGCGTTGACCGGCTACTTTGCGCCAACCAAAGGGGAAATCGATCTGTTGGGCGAGCGATACGGCGAGGCGCACTGGCCGACGTTGCGACGGAAAATCGGATTGGTCAGCTCGAGCCTGCGGCAGATGATGGCCGACGACGAGTCGGCGCTGATCTCGGTGATCACCGGCAAGTACGCGATGATCGACCTGTGGGGTCGGCCCAAGCCGGCTGACTGTGCGGAAGCGCGCAAGGTACTGAGGCGCATCCGCTGCGGGCATCTGGCAGATCGACCGTGGGCGGTGTTGTCGCAGGGGGAACGCCAGCGTGTGTTAATCGGCCGCGCACTTATGGCCAAGCCGGAGGTGCTGCTGCTCGACGAGCCGTGCGCCGGGTTGGATCCGGCGGCGCGCGAAAACTTTTTGAAATTCATCGACGAGCTTGGCCAAGTGAAAAACGCGCCGACGCTGATTCTGGTGACGCATCACGTCGAGGAGATCACACCGGTTTATTCCCATGCACTGCTACTTCGAGACGGCCGGGTGCTCGACAGCGGGCCGAAGCAGAAAATGCTCACGAGCCGGCTCATGGCGGACACCTTCCGGGCGGATGTGCAGTTGCGGAAGAGCGCAGGCCGCCACCGGCTGGAGTTGAAGCCAAGCGGCGGCCGTGCCTCGTGATGCGCTTGGCCAAGCGCTAGGCCGGGGTTGCAATGACTCGGCGAGCGGAGTATAGGTTCGCCTTTACGCGTTAGCGCGTTCCACCCGCAACACATGCCATCCGAGGAAACCTTCCCTCGAAAGAAAAAGTACGTCCGCGCCGTTGGGCCGCGACTTCGCATTCTGTTATTCAGTGTATTCGTCCTGTTCGCGCTGCTTGGCGCCAACTCCGCCTACCTTTCCAGTATCACGTTTTTGGAATGGTTCCGGGGTGAGACGTATCAGAATTACTTTTACCAGTTCATGTTCCTCGGCCACCTCGTGCTGGGGCTGCTGATTTTGTTGCCGGTCATTTTCTTCGGCATCTTCCATATCAAAAACGCATGGAACCGGCCGAACAAACGCGCGGCCTCGGTGGGGTACGCACTGTTTGCCATCAGCCTGATTCTGTTGTGCAGCGGACTGGCACTGATGCGGGTGGATGGGTTCGAGATCAAGAACCCGGAACTGCGCTCGGTGATGTACTGGGCACACGTGATTACGCCGTTCCTCGCGGTTTGGCTGTACATCCTGCATCGCTTGGCTGGCCCAAAAATCAAGTGGAAAGCCGGAGTCAGCTGGGCGGCGGTCGTTGGCGTGGTGGTGGTGGTCATGGTGGCGCTGCACGCGCAGGACCCGCGCAAGTGGAACGTCGTTGGGCCGAAGGAGGGCGTAAAATATTTTGAACCGTCGCTTGCAAGAACAGCATCCGGCAAATTCATCCCGGCGGAGACACTGATGATGGACAAGTATTGCCAGGAATGTCACTCGGATGTTTATAAGCGCTGGTTCCATAGTGTTCGCCATTTCAGCTCATTTAACAATGAGCCTTATCATTTTAGTATTACTGAAACGCGGAACAAAATGCTTGAACGTGATGGCAACGTGAAGGCGTCGCGCTGGTGTGCAGGTTGCCACGATCCAGTACCGTTTTTCAGTGGAGCTTTTGATGATCCCAAGTTTGACACACGCAATCACCCGACCGCGCATGCCGGCATCACCTGCACGGTCTGCCATGCGATCACGAAAGTGAACTCCACCAAGGGTAACGCCGACTACACCATCGAGGAACCGGTGCACTACCCGTTTGCTAAGAGCGACAACGCATTGCTCCGGTTCATCAATCGCCAGATGGTCAAGGCCAAACCGGATTTTCACAAAAAGACCTTTCTCAAACCGTTGCACAAGAAACCGGATTTTTGCTCCACTTGCCACAAGGTGAGCATTCCTTTTGAGCTTAACCACTACAAGGAGTGGCTGCGGGGGCAGAATCATTACGACAACTACCACCTCAGCGGAGTGTCCGGCCACGGTGCTCGCAGTTTTTATTACCCGCCCAAGGCTGTCGACAACTGCAACAAGTGCCACATGCCGCTCAAGGATTCAGAGGAATTTGGGGCAGACTTTTTCGCCGGTAAGGACAAGGGGCTTAAGATTCATGATCATCTGTTCCCTGGTGCCAACACCGGCATCGCCCACCTTCGAAATGAGCCGGACATCGTGAAGGTGCATGAGGAGTTTTTGAAAGGCTCGGTGGTGGTGGACATCTTCGGCGTGAAGGAGGACGGCGAAGTGGACGGCAAATTGATCGCACCGATCCGGCCAAGCATTCCGAGCCTCGAGCCGGGCAGAGAGTACCTGCTCGAGGTCGTCGTGCGCACGATGCGGGTCGGTCACCTGTTCTCGCAGGGCACGGCGGATTCCAACGAAATCTGGATCGATGTTGCGCTGGAGAACGAAGGCAAGACCATCGGCCGCAGTGGTGGTCTGGATGAGGGCAAAGAGGTTGACCCGTGGTCGCATTTTCTAAACGTGTACATGCTCGACAAGGACGGCAACCGGATCGACCGCCGGAACGCGCAGGATATTTTCACTCCGCTTTACAACAATCAAATGCCGCCCGGCACGGGGCAGGTGGTGCATTATCGTTTTAAGGTGCCGGAGGATGCCAAGGGCGAGATCGACGTCTCGGTGAAACTCCAGTACCGAAAATTCGACGCCAAGTACATGAAGTACGTTTACCCGGACAAGGATGAGAACGACCTGCCAATCGTCGTGATGTCGAGCGACACGGTGACCTTCCCGGTCGATGGTGAGACAGCGGTTGGCCAAGCGCCGGCTAAGCCGGAGTGGCAGCGCTGGAACGACTACGGCATCGGCCTGTTGCTCAAGGGCAACAAGGGCAGCGAGAAGGGCGAACTGATTCAGGCCGAGGCGGCATTCAAGCAGGTCGAGTCGCTTGGCCGGGCAGACGGCCCGCTCAATCTCGCACGGGTATACGTCAAGGAAGGCCGGCTTGAGGAGGCGGTCGAGGCGCTTGGCCGGGCAGTCGAGGCCGACCCACCGGCGCCGCCGTGGACGGTCGCCTGGTTTAACGGCGTGGTGAACAAGCAGAACGGTTTCCTCGACGAGGCGATCGAGAATTTCCGGGGCATCGTCGATGACCGTTCGCAGGAGATGATCGATCGCGGGTTCGATTTTTCACAGGACTACGTCGCGCTCAACGAGCTTGGCCAGACGCTGTTTGAACGCGCCAAGATGGAGCGCGCCAATGAGGCCAAGCGCAATGAATTCCTCGATCGCGCGATCAAGCGTTTCGAACAGGCACTGTTTTACGATTCCGAAAACCTGACCGCGCACTACAATCTTTCGCTCATCCACTCGCAACTGGGCGACGAGGAAAAGGCGGCAGCGCATCGGCGGTTGCACGAGAAATACCGGCCGGACGACAACGCCCGTGACAAGGCGGTTGCGGCGGCGCGCCGGTCCAATCCGGCGGCGGATAACGCCGCGCAGGCGATCACGATCTACAAGCTGCAGCGCAAGGGGGCACCCGGCCTCGACATCACCATGGAGGAGGAAAGCCCCGCCGCCGGAGGGCGTTGACCTTGCCAACGGTTGCCGGGGCGTTGTTTAATACGCGCCGTGTTGCAGCAGCAGACACTGGCCAGGCCGGCGGATTTTTCCGGCATCGGCCTGCACAGCGGAAACAAGGTCTCCATGACCCTGTTGCCCGCGCCGCCCAACACCGGGATCCTCTTTCGCCGCGTCGATCTCGACAGTCGCGCGGAGATCCCGGCCCAAGTCGAGCATGTTTCCGAGACGGCCCGTTCCACAACCCTCTCCCGAGGCAAAGCCAAGGTGCAGACGGTGGAGCATGTCCTCGCGTCGCTGTCCGGGTTGGGCGTCACCAACGCCATCGTTGAGGTCGATGCCAACGAACCGCCCATTGCCGACGGCAGCTCCCGGCAGTTTTGCCGGATGATCAACGAGGCCGGCATCGAGACACAGGCGGAGAAAATCGAGCCGATCACTATCACCGAGCCGATCGAGTACACGCACGGCGAGACGGTGATGAACGCCTTCCCGTTCGACGGCTTCAAGATTACCTGTACCAGCTCCGACAAGGGCGGCCGCTTCACCCAGTTCTTCAGCGTCGAACTGACGCCCGAGACCTGGGAGCGCGAGATCGCCCACGCGCGGACTTTTTGCTTCTACGAGGAGATCGAGTTTCTGATCAAGAACGGTCTAATCCGCGGTGGCAGCCTCGAGAACGCCATCGTCATCCGTGAAGACGCCGTGTTAACGACCGAGCCGATGCGTTACCGCGAGGAGTTCGTGCGTCACAAGATCCTCGACATCATCGGCGACCTCAGCCTGGTCGGGGCGCCGTTGCGCGGACACATCGTGGCCGTCAAGCCGGGGCATGCCGCCAACTGCGCTCTGGCCAGGTGTATCCTGCAAAAGGCACGCCAGCCGATGGTGGCCAAACAAAGTTTTTCCCCTCCGGGCGACAAGCCCGTAAAACCGGTTGTTGCGGCAGCCGAAACCCAATCCCAAACCAAAACCCAAGTGAGCGACGAATCGACGACCCCACTGGACTCCGAGCAGATCATGCAAATCCTGCCACACCGCTATCCATTCCTCATGGTGGATCGCGTCACGCGGATGGAAGGCAACCAGATCACCGCGGAGAAAAACGTCACCATCAACGAGCCGTTTTTTCAGGGCCATTTTCCCGGACACCCCATCATGCCGGGCGTCCTGCAACTCGAGGCCATGGCAC
>WTHH01000088.1 GCA_011523195.1 Verrucomicrobiales bacterium | reverse complement strand
GCACCCACTGGCCGAACTCCTCGAACATCATTTCCTCCTGCTTTTTGCGGCTGAACTTTCTTCCGCCCTGCTCTCTCGCTTTTTTCGCCGCGACCTTTCGGGCTTTCTCGGCGGCGGCCTGATAGAGATCCCACTTGTTCACCACCACGACACAGGCGCAGCCGGCTTCGGTGATCTTGTCGCAAATCTTCTTGTCCTGCTCGGTGACACCCTCGGCGGCATCGAGCACCATTACCGCGAGGTCGCAGCGCTCGATCGCCTTGTCGGAGCGGTTGACGCTGAAAAATTCCACCGAGTCCTTAATGCGCCGGCGCTTCCGGATGCCCGCCGTGTCGATCAGGTTGTACTGCTGCCGGACGCCGTCGGTCTCGACCTCGAAAGGTACGTCGATCGCGTCGCGCGTGGTTCCTGAAATTTCACTGACGATCACCCGCTGTGACTCGGTGAGCGCGTTGATGATCGACGACTTGCCCACGTTGGGTCGGCCGACGATGGCGATGTTCATCGGCGGCTCGGCTTCCGCCTGGTCTTCCTTGTCGCCGGATTCAACCGGCTTGGCCAAGGGCTTAGGCAACAGGCCCACCGCTTGGCCAAGCGGCGTGTCGACACCGCGATCGTGCAGTGCGCTGACTGGGAACATGTGCTCGAAACCAAGCTCGGAAAACTCGTCAACCCCCTTGTCGTGCCCGACGGTGTCCACCTTGTTGATGATCAACAAAACCGGCTTGCCGGCCTCGCGCAGCATCCCGGCCACCTCGAGATCCATCGGCACAATGCCCTCATGCACGCTGACGACGAACAGGATCACGTCCACGTCATCGAGCGCCACCTGCACCTGCGTCACGATTTCCTGCGCAAAATCGTCCCCGCCCTGCTCGCCCTTAAGCAGGCCAATGCCACCGGTATCGACGAGCATGAACGGCCGCCCCTGCCACTCGACCTCCGCACTGAGCCGGTCGCGCGTGACACCGGGACGATCATGCACGATCGCAATCCGCCTGCGCGCGATTCGATTAAAAAGGGCCGATTTCCCGACATTGGGTCGGCCGACGATGGCTACCACTCCCGCCACGCCGGTGGTTGTAACCGGTTTGATGAACCGTTGCGAGGCGGGGTTTTAGGAATCGCCAACCGGTCGGTTCTCTGGATAATGCCCGCCCCGGATGGATCTCGCCGAACGGACCAAGGTCACCTTCAAGTTCGAGCAGCGCCGGGCCGTCTGCAACGGCATCCTCGAAACCGCAGGCACCACGTTTCTCCTTCTCACCGTGGTCAAGTGCTTCGGCGACCCGGGGCCGATAGCCAAGGCACTGGTCTCGACCGCCGCCAGCATGGGCCTGTTGCTCACGCCGGTGGTGGTGTCGCTCGTGCAAACCCTGAAGCTGCCGGCCGCGGTGGCTGCCGGGCGGATGTCACTGATTGGGGCGGCGTTGTTTTTCCTGATGGCCACCGTCGAGTCGCTGCCATTGTTTCTTGTCGGCAGTATCGTGGCGATGTCCTGCTCCACCGGGGCAATCCCGCTGCTCACGCAGATTTACCGTGACAATTACCCGGCAGACAAACGGGGCCACTACTTTTCGCGCACGGTCTGGTTCCGCGTGATCGGGGCCGGGGTGTTCAGCTTTATCGCCGGCTACTTGCTGACCCGCACCGGGGCCGATGCGCAGGAGGGACTCGGGCATTACCGCTGGCTGCTTGTGATTTTCGGCGGCGCGTTCTTGGCGTCTTGGTGGTTCCTGAAACACTTCCCCTCCCGACCACTGGAGAGCGATGTGGGTAGCAATCCGTTCCGCACACTGCGCTTCGCGAAAACCGACAAACTATTCCGGCACGCGCTCATCTGCTGGATGCTGATGGGATTTGGCAACCTAATGATGATCCCCATCCGAGTCGAGTACCTCACCAACCCGGCCTATGGCCTACAAAAAAACGATCTCACCATTGCGATCCTCACGCTGGTCATCCCAAACGTGTTCCGGCTGCTACTCAACCCGCTTTGGGGTTGGCTATTCGACCGCATCAATTTCTTCCTGCTACGCTCGGTACTGAACCTGTTTTTCGCCGTTGGCATCCTCGTCTTTTTCAGCAGCGAAAGCCTCACGGGGATGATTGTCGGGCAAATCCTCTTTGGCATCGCCCACGCCGGCGGCGACATAGCCTGGGGCATGTGGGTGACAAAACTCGCCCCTGCCAACCGGGTGGCCGACTACATGTCGGTGCACACGTTTTTTACGGGAGTACGCGGGGTGTTGGCGCCATTGATCGGCTTCGGCGTGCTGGCCTCCGGCCTAGCCATCGGTAGTCTCAGCTACATCAGCGCCGGGATGATCATCCTCTCTGCTGCCCTGCTCATCCCCACCATCCGCCAAACGTGGAAACAAATCCGCCGGGACGAAAACTAAACAAGCGGACTCACAGGCTCGCACCTCCATTCTAGTTGACGGTGTCGGCGGTGCGCCAAAAGTACCATGCGGCGACGGTGCGGTAAGGGGCCCAGCATTCACCGGCGGCGAGGAGTTCCTTCGGCTTGGGGTGTTCCGCCAAGCGCTTGGCCAAGGCGAAGCCTTTTTGGACGCCGTAGTCAGTCGCCGGCAGGACGTCCGGCCGACCAAGCCGGAAGATTAGCAGCATTTCCACCGTCCAGCGGCCAACGCCCTTGATGGAGGTCAGTTGCTCAACCAGTTCATCGTCACTCATTCGGCTGGCCTTGCGGGAGTCGGGAACGACACCGTCGATGGCCGCCTGCGCAATGTTGCGGATGTACTGCGTCTTTTGGTTGGACAAACCGACGCCGCGCAGTGTGTCGATCGGCAACGCGAGAATGCTCTCCGGCGTCGGGAATTTTTTGCAGGGAAACAGGTTGAGTAATCGGCCGAAGATGATACCCGCGACCTTGCCGGTCAGTTGCTGATAGACGATCGACCGCACGAGCGAGGCGTAAATAGTGGGGCTCTTGTCCGGCTTGAGATCACACGGGCCGACACGGCGAATGACTTCAGCCAAGTCGGGGTCGACTTTTTTCAGGTGCCGGATGGCTTTCGCGGTTTCCACGGCCGGGCGCAGGGTTGGGATGGATCAATCGGCTGCGGCCGCTTCCTTCGGTTTGATGAAATAGTCCCCACGAATCCAGTCAGCGATCAGCCCGATCTCGTCATCTGTCAGGATTTCCTTCTCACCGAAGGCAGGCATGCGGTCGTTGTTCTCGGGGTAAAATTTCTCGTGCTCCGGGTTTTTCACGAAGTCGATGATCCACTGGCGCGAGCCGTAGCCGGTGAGGTCCGGGCCGTCGACATCGGGGTCGGGCTCCTGAAACGCGTGGCAGTCGATACAGGCGATATCGTCGATCAGGTGGTCGATGCCTCGCTTGATTTTCTCGGCGTCGGCCTTGTCCTTCTCGGCCTGTGACGGGAGCTTCGCTTCGGCGGAGAGCGCGAGTACGACCAGATCGAGCATCTCTTTTTCCTCCTCGTCGTACTTGGTGACTTTGCGCTTCAGGAAGCGGCGGTACATGTCGCCGTCCTTGTGAGCGGAGCCACCGAAAAACTTTTGGCTGATGTACATGTCCGGCGTGAGCAACTCGCGAATCCATTCGCGTGAGGCAAAGCCCTTCAGGTCCGGCGCACTCGCGGCATCCTTGATTTCGGTGGCGGCGAGAATCTCGTATTTAGCCTCCTCGTTTGCATTGAGGATCGCCTCGACGGTGGACCACTCGTTGGTCGAGTTTTCCTTCCGGGCCAGCCATTCCGGGTGTACCGCCTCCGATGAGGCGAAGCGTTCCCACGCCGAGGTGCGGGCCTTCAAGTCCGCGAGGTTTTCTGCCGCTGCAAGCTCATGTGCTAGGCCATCGTGCCCTCCGTACCGGTGACAGCTCGCACAGTGCTGGGCGAACAGCTTGGCGCCCTGCGTCTTGGGGTCGGTCTTGAGCAGGTTCAGCGCGGTGGAATCGATCCCCTCGTGCTTGGCCAACTCGATTGCCCGTTCAGCATCGCGATGGTTGTCGAGCAGGGCCTTGAGATAGGTCGAGCTGTTTCCCCCGGCCACATCCTCGTGCTTGGCCAGATAGGTTAAAGCGCCGGCCCCACCGAGAAACACGAACATGATCCCGATGTTAAACGTGTGTCCCACCTTCCATTTGCCGATAAATGGCATCAAACAAATCAGGCCGACGAACATCCCAGGGATGTAAATCGCGCCCCAGACCTCCATATTCCCGGCGAAAGCCGGCAGCTTGAGAAACTGGAATAGGTACAGGAAATACCAGTCCGGCCGGGCGGCAGAGAACGGCTCGGAAGGGTCAGCCGGCGACGACAAGTGAGCACCGTGATACCAGATCACGAAAAACATGACGGTTGCCATTACCGCAAGGCAGGCAACCGCATCTTTGAAAACCTGATCCGGCCAAAAATAGGCGTCCTTTTTCTTTTTCGACTCGGCCGGCGTGATGCCGTGGCGGCGGAACAGGTAAATGTGCCCGATGACCAGCAACACGATCATTGCCGGCAACACACCAGCATGCAGCGCAAAAAAACGGGTCAGCGTGTGATGGCCGTAGTCGGTGCCACCCACGACAAGTTTCTGCAACTCCGGACCGATAAACGGCACAAGATTCACGAGATTCGTCGCGACCTTCGTGGCCCAGTACCCTTTTTGGTCCCACGGCAAAAGATAGCCAGTCAGCGAGAGTGCCAACACGAGCTTGAGCAGGATGACGCCAAACCAAAAATTCACCTCACGCGGCGCCTTGTAGGCGCCGTCCACCAACACCTGCATCAAGTGCAGTAAAAGCAGGATCGGCATTGCCTGTGCCATCCAGTGGTGGATGCCACGCAGCAACCAGCCGCCGGTCATCTCGTTTTGAATGTAATTCACCGACTCCCACGCATCCCCGGAGCTGGCGCTGTAACCCATCCACAGGAACGCCCCGGTGACGAACTGCACAAACAACGCAAACGTCAGCGTGCTGCCCCAGACGTAACGCCAGCGCGAGCCGCCCGGAATGTTCTCGAACAACACGTCCTTCGTCAGGCTGCGAATGCCGGTTCGATGATCAATCCAATCAAAGAGCGCCTTCATGACACGGGGACCGGATGGTCGTGGCCGGGTTGGAAGTTTTGAAATTTCACCCAGACCTCCGAGGTGTTGCGCACCTCAATCTCTAGCGGATCCATCGCGCGGGGACTCACCCCAGAGAGGATGTCTCCGTTCAACTTGAAATTGCTGTTGTGGCAGGG
>WTHH01000283.1 GCA_011523195.1 Verrucomicrobiales bacterium | reverse complement strand
ATATCATTTTCATCCTAGCGGACGACCATCGTTATGACGCGATGGGGTTCGCCGGTCATCCGTTTTTGGAAACCCCAAATCTGGATCACATGGCGAAGGGGGGCGCCTGGTTTCCGAACGCTTTTGTGACCACCTCCCTTTGTTCGCCCAGCCGGGCGAGCATTGTCACGGGGCAGTACGCGCACAATCACAACGTGGTCGATAATTACAACCCACTGCCGAAGGGATTGATTTTCTTCCCGGAATACATGCAGCAGGTGGGTTATGATACGGCGTTCGTCGGCAAGTGGCACATGGGCGGCAACATCGACCACGCGCAGCCGGGCTACAACCATTGGGTTAGTTTCAAGGGGCAGGGTACGTATTGGGCGGACGGTCGGGGGACGAGTCGCAAGGTGCCACAAAATAGTTACGACGGTTTCAATGTTAATGGCAAACGGGTTCAACAGAAGGGTTATATTACGGACGAGTTAACCGACTACGCGCTTGATTGGCTGCGAACTCGCGAGGGGGATCGCCCGTTTTTCCTGACGCTTTCGCATAAGGCGGTGCATGCGGACTTTGTGCCGGCGGATCGGCACAAGGGGCGTTACAAGGACAGGAAACTGCCGCTGCCGAAGACCTTCGCCAAGTCCGGCAAAAACTTTCGCAACAAACCGCGCTGGCTCCGGGATCAGCGGAACAGTCGGCACGGTGTGGACTTTGCCTACAACCTGCCGGACTTCGACCTCAACGCCTACTACATCCGTTACTGTGAAACACTGCTCGCGGTGGACGAAAATCTCGGCCGTGTTTTTGACCTGCTTGCGGATCGCGACCTGCTCAAATCAACGCTCGTTGTCTACATGGGCGACAACGGGTTTCAGTTTGGCGAACAGGGATTGATCGACAAGCGGACCGCATACGAGGCGTCAATGCGGGTGCCGTTTTTGATGTATTGTCCTGAGGTGATTCGAGGCGGATCGGTGGTCAAAAAAGTCGTGGCCAACATCGACGTGGGGCCGACGTTGCTAGAAGCGGCTGGCCTGTCCACCCCGGGGCAAATGGATGGCCGCAGCTTCTGGCAGTTGGCCAAGGGGAACGACATTCCGTGGCGTGACTATGTGCTGTACGAGTATTTTTGGGAGCGCAACTATCCACACACGCCAACCACGCACGCGGTTCGCGGTGAACGCTTCAAGTACATTCGCTACCATGGTCTGTGGGATACGAACGAACTGTACGATCTTCAAAACGACCCGCATGAGACGACCAACCTGATCTTCGAACCAGAGCATAAGGACACCGTGACCAAGCTCAACAAGCGGTTATTCGAGTTGTTGGCCGAGAGTGGAGGGACAAGCCTGCGCCTGGCCCCGGATCGTGGCCCGACATTTCCCAAGCGCCACCCCGATCGATCGGAGGCCGCCGATTTCACCGGCCAATTCTACGGAACGAGCGAATGATGGATTTACGCTTGGCCAAGCGGGCTTGACGCTGGGCCAAGCGGCCCCGAACATCGCGGCCGGTTTTTACCATGTCTGATGAATTGAATTTTTTACCGAGTTTGACCGGCTCGTTTGCGAAGCCGGCTGCTGAGAATCCCACGGTGGAAATGGTCGAGGCCGCCTATCGGCACCACGGCCTGCATTGGCGCTATATCAATACCGAGGTTGGCCCGGAGAATCTGGGCGCGGCGGTGGCTGGCGCGCGGGCGATGAACTGGGCCGGCTTTAATTGCTCGCTGCCGAACAAGGTGGAGGTGATCCAACACATCGATGGCCTGGGCAATTCCGCCTCGGTGATCGGCGCGGTGAATTGTGTCGTGCGCCGGGGTGATCAACTCATCGGCGAGAATACGGATGGCAAGGGTTTCCTGAAATCGCTAGAGGAGATCGTTGATCCCGCAGGGAAACGGATCGTAATGTTTGGCGCCGGGGGCGCGGCCCGTGCGATCGGGGTCGAGGTGGCTTTGGCCGGGGCGACGCACATCAGGATCGTGAATCGGTCCGAGGAACGGGGGAACGAGTTGGTGGCGTTGCTCAACGACAAGACCTCTGCGGAGGCGGTTTTTGAAAAATGGGATGGTGACTACTCGGTGGGCAACGGCGTGGACGTGGTGATCAACGCGACATCGATCGGGCTGTACCCGGACGTCGATGCCCGGCTGGCGCTCAATCTCGAATCGCTGACCGCCGATATGGTGGTGGCGGACGTGATCCCGAACCCGCCCCGGACAAACCTGATCAAGGACGCCGAGGTGCGCGGCTGCAAGGTGCTCGACGGCCTCGGCATGTTGGTGAATCAGGGCATCACCGGCATCGAGTACTGGACCGGCGTGACGGTGGATGGCGGCGTGATGCGCGCCCGGCTTGAGGAGTTGTTCGGCGCCTGAGAATTTTCGCCTTTCACCGGGTCAGGCGGCTCCGTAACGTTGGGCAACCACTTTGGAAAAATGAAACTGGGAATGATTAATTCGGCTTGGGAGCAACACGGGGTTGGCCTCGTGGACGGTCTCAAGAAAACCAAGGAGCTAGGCTTCGACTGCGTTGATATTTTTGAGGATCCGATGGAGCCGGGTGCCGACGAGCGCATTGCGACCATCAAGCAGACCTGCGACGAACTTGAGCTGCCGATCATCAGCGTGGTCGGGGTGAGTGTTGGCCTTGTGGATTTTAATCCCTCCGTGCAGCGGTTTCACGTCGAGCGATGCAAGCGTTACCTCGACATGGGCGTGACGTTTGGCGCAAAAAACTACCTGCTCGTGATCGGCGAATACATTTGGCAGAAGGAGGTTATTCCGCCGGAGGAACAGTGGAAGTTTGCCGTCGAGAACTGCAGGGTGCTCGGCGACTATGCCGGCGAGCGCGACCTTGAAATCGTGATCGAGTTGGAGCCGTTCCACATGTCACTCGTCAACACCATCGGAGAGATGGACCGGTTCCTGACTGACGTCGACAACCCCGCGGTCAAGGCCAACATCGACATCAGCCACATGGTGTTGAGCGACAGCCCGCCGGAGAGCCTCGCATCGTTGCGGGGACGTTCCGGGCATGTGCACATTTCTGACTGCGACGGCAAGGTGCACGGCGACCTGCCGCCGGGTCGTGGCGTGGTGCCGTTCGAGGGCTACATGCAAGCGATCAAGGACCTTGAATTCGACGGGGCGATCAGCCTTGAGTTGGAGTACGCACCGGATCCGTCCCAGATCGTCGAGTGGGTGACCGAGGCTTACTCGGCCACAGATCGCTTGATGTCTGCCATCGATTTGCGAAATTGAACCGCAGCATGTCTGACGACTGGAAAGCGAGATTTCGCGAACTCTATCAAGCCGCCCAACAGCGCTACCGCGACGGGCGCACGACACCGGAGACGATTTTCGAGGCCGACGAAGCGGATTTTCTCGCCTCGCTTGGCTGCACTTCGCAGGAGCTGTTTGACTTTGTCGAAGACAGCATCAACTGGGGGGATGTCGAGTACGATCAAGTCGAAGGGGTGACCGCGCTGCGGCGGGATCATTTCGTCAACGCTCTCGGCAGCCAACCGGCGGACTCGGTTATCGATCCGGCGACCATCCCGGCGAAAAAGGACGAAGTCGACGGCATCGCCTGGCTGCCTCGATTGATCGTCAAGGCACGGGCCAAGCTTGCCGGCGAACTGCACCCTGACCTCATGTACGGCTGCGGTGGGGATCGGCCGTTTTTGCGCGAGCGAAACTCGAGTCTCGTCGAGTTTTTGCAGGTGACACTCGATGCGGGGGGCGACGACCGGGCCATCATCGACTACCTCAAGGACTGCATGGCCAGGGGCTGAGCGCCGACGCCGACGGCATGCCGCGAAAGGCAACCAGCGACGTGATTCGGCTGCGTGGCGTCCGCCACAATAACCTCAAGAATCTCGATCTCGACCTGCCCAAGGGCCGGTTGATCGTCTTCACCGGCCTGAGCGGTTCCGGCAAAAGTTCGCTTGCGCTTGACACGCTCTTTGCCGAGGGGCAGCGGCGCTACGTCGAGACGTTTTCGCCGTATGTCCGGCAGTTTTTCGACCGGATGGACAAGCCGCAGGTCGACCACATCGACGGTATACCGCCCGCCATCGCGCTTGGCCAACGCAACACCGTTCGCACCACCCGTTCGACCATCGGCACGATGACCGAGATATGTGACCACATGAAACACCTGTGGACGAACCTCGCCCGGTGCCACTGCGATCGGTGTGGATCGCTCGTCACCCGCGACGAGCCACTGGCCATTTGGGAGGCGGTCAGCGCCAGCCAAGCTGACGAACTTCTTGTCACATTCGATGTGCCGTTGGCTACGAAAATTTCCGTTGAGGAATCGTTGCAGTTCATTGGCAAACAGGGCTACCAGCGAATTCTCGACCCGGCGGTGAAACCCCGGCGCGGTAACCTACCGGAAGTGCTGCGGGTAGATGAGGCGGCCAAGCGCTTGGCCAAGCGGAACCTCACCGCCCTGTCGGTGGTGCAGGATCGCGTGCGCTTGGCCAAGCGGAACCGTGCCCGGTTTCTTGAGGCGGTCGAGCAGGCTTATCAATTCGGTAAAGGCCACTTGGCGGTTCACTCCGACGGGGCCGCCCCAAAGCGGTTCAGTCGCCAATTTCACTGCGCCGCATGCGATATCGAGTATCGCGATCCGTCGCCGTCGTTGTTCAGTTTTAACAACCCAATTGGTGCCTGTTTGGAGTGTCGTGGCTTCGGCCGAATTATCTCGATCGACTACCGCTTGGCATTGCCGGACTTGTCGTTGTCCATCGCGGATGGAGTGGTGAAGCCATGGCAAACCAAGACTGGTGCTGAGTGCCAACGGGATATGATGCGTGCAGCCAAGCGCGATGGCATCCCGACCGATGTGCCATTTCGTAAATTGCCGCGAAAAATTCAGGATTGGGTGATCTACGGTGAGCCGGATTACGGCAAACCGGGTCGGTCGTGGCCAAACGCATGGTACGGCGTGGCCGGGTACTTCCGCTGGCTCGAGAGCAAGGCGTACAAGATGCACGTGCGAGTGTTGCTCTCGCGGTATCGTGCGTACACCGAGTGCCCGGCCTGCCGTGGCCACCGCTTCAAGCCGGAGTCGTTGCGGTTTCGGATCGACTATACCGGCTCTGGCGATTGGCTGAGGCTTTCCGAATTTTACCAGTTACCCATTCGCGATGCTGCGGGTGTGGTGAACGAATTGGCAGGCCGATTGAACCTAAGCCAAGGCGATGCCCTCTCGCCGGTGTTGAGCGAGGTTCAAAACCGGCTCAATGCGATGGTCGAGATCGGTTTGGGCTATCTCTCGCTGGATCGCCCAACCCGTACTCTCTCCGGGGGTGAGACGCAGCGGGTTAACCTCACGGCCTGCCTCGGATCAAAACTCGTCAACATGCTTTACGTACTGGATGAGCCGAGCGTCGGGTTGCACCCACGCGACACGGAGCGTTTGGTTTTGTTGCTCGAAAAACTGCGGGACCTCGGCAACACGCTGGTCGTCGTCGAGCACGAGACCGGCGTCATTCGTCGGGCCGACCACGTGGTCGACCTTGGCCCGGGCAGGGGGGAGCACGGCGGCGAAATTGTGTTCAATGGCCCCGGCAGTGCCTTGGTCAAGGCGAAGGGATCGCTCACGGCGGATTATCTTCATGGTCGCAAAAAAATGGATGCCCCGCCGCAGCGGAAGGTGACGAAGAAAGCAGCGCGACTGCGCCTAGCCAAGTTTACTCGAAACAACCTGCACGAATTCGAGGTGGCGATTCCGCTTGGCCGGTTTGTCTGCGTCACAGGTGTCAGTGGCTCGGGGAAAACGACATTGATCCGTGATGGCCTGCTCCCGGCATTGAACGAAAAAATGGGCGGAGTGGCCGGCGTGGATTCGAATGATGAAGCCGGTGATATCGGCGGTGACTCTCACATGGGCAGCCTCACTGGTTGGCGCGCCCTCGAGGCGGTGATGCTGGTGGATCAGTCCTCGCTTGGCCGCACGCCGAGATCAAATCCTGCGGTGTACATCGGGGCGTTTGACGACATCCGAAAACTGTACGCCGACAGCCCGGAGGCCAAGGCACGCAATCTGCCTGCCGGGGCGTTCAGCTTTAACTCCGCGCAGGGCCAGTGTGGTTACTGCCGGGGAACCGGTTTTGAGAAAATCGAAATGCAGTTCCTGAGCGACGTGTTCATCAAGTGTCCCGAGTGCAACGGCCGGCGTTACCGCGAACACGTACTCGAGGCGCGGTTGACCGGCAGGGGCTGGAGTATCGCCGATCTGCTTGAGACGACGGCGGATGAGGTGATTGAGTTTCTCAATGATTTCCCAGAGTCCCGGTCGGCGGCCAAGGCCTTGGCCAAGCTGCAACTGCTTAGTGAGGTCGGGCTGGGCTACCTGCGACTTGGTCAACCGGTGAATACGCTCTCCGGCGGTGAGAGTCAGCGGCTCAAACTGGTGCGGAGCCTTGCTGAGGCGCAGGGCAAACGCGCGGTCACCGGGCCAACGCTGTTCCTGTTCGATGAACCGACCACCGGCCTGCATTTTGATGATGTGCGGCTGCTGTCCAAGGTGCTGCATCGCCTGGTCGATGAAGGGCACACCGTGGTGGTCGTGGAGCACAATCTCGACCTAATCCGGCAGGCCGACTGGGTGATTGACCTCGGGCCGGACGCGGGCGATGAGGGTGGTCAACTTGTGGCCGAGGGTCCGCCTGAAGTGATCGCCCGCAATAGGCGGTCCCGGACGGGGAAAGCCCTACGCGCCTGAGCCGAACCGCAGCACCGTGTCGGCATCCGTCTCCAGCTTGGCCAAGCCGTTTTGGTCGATCGGCTGAAGCCAATCATTTTCATCTCCGGCCAAAGTGAACAGGCCGCCGGAAGTGTCGCGCAGCAGCGTGAAGTAACGGCGAATCTCCGGGTCGCCCGCTTGGCCAAGGCCGGATGAAAAACAAATGGTCGGCCGGACTTTTCCCCAGGGGCTGATCCCGGCTGCGATGCGCAATGCCTCCTTCGCTCGACGATCCTCCGTGGGACAACCATCGATGATGAAGAGGACGTTCATGGGTGTTCGGTTTATTCTTTTTTGTGAGAAAGGAACCATTCGTACAACTTGGGGTTGTTGTACGTTTCCGTCCATGAATCATGGTTTACGCCTTTGTAGATCGTAAACTTGGGTTTACCTCCCCGCTGCTTCAACGCTTTGACCATTCGCTCCGACTCCTCGAGCGGTACAACTTTGTCGGCGTCACCATGAAAGACCCAAACAGGTTTTTCCCTCATTTGATAAGCATCTGACCACCGTCCCCCTCCGCATATCGGAGCGAAGGCTGCAAATCGATCAGGATTGATCCCACCCAGCGACCAAGTGCCGAATCCTCCCATGCTTAGGCCCGTGCAATAAACACGCGATTCATCAACTGCATGGGTCTTGATGATTTGATCCACCATGGCATCGAGTGCGTTTGCATCCCACCAACTGTCTTTTGGGCACTGCGGCGATATCACAATGAACGGAAATTGTTTTCCCTGTTTAATTAGTTTTGGTGGGCCGTGCTTGGTTACTTTTTCAAGATCACTACCTCGTTCGCCGGCGCCGTGGAGGAAAAGCAGTAACGGAAACTTTTTCTTTCCGTCGTAACCCTTGGGGAGATACTTCAGATAATGGTAGGAATATTTTTTTGTGACTTCGGCAGAGTAGGATTCTCTGGTCTGGTTTAGGTCGGCAGCACTCATTGTTTGTCCGACGCTCAATGCCATGGCCAATGCCATGAAAAATGTAAATTTACTGAATGCCATGCGCGGAAGAGCCTGCCAGAATGTTGTGAGTAAGCCAATAGTTACTCCCTTTCGACGAAGACTGATTCGTTCGGTCTATTCAGTCCAAGGGAGACCGGGGATGGTTTGTTCGCTTGGCATCCTCCAGTAGCCCCACCATGGCCAGGGCTTTTGCATGATGGCGCCGGTGTAGGGGTTGTATACCCAATTGAGTTGATCCCAACCCACGTGGGGGCGGGTGGCGCGTTCCTGCATCCATGCGATGTCCGGGTTGCCAGGGCTGGCCTTGATGCCCTCGCCCTCGTGCGGGTTGAAGCCGACGCGCAGAGTGTCGTCATGCTGCCAGCGTTTGCGCTCGGCGTGCCCGTCGGCAAAGGAGAATGTGCATCCATTGTTGTGCCACGAGGCCGGCCAATCCTGCCGGAACTGGTAGGCCTTGGAATTGTTTGGCCAGCCGGCCATGTCGACGCGGAAGTTTCCGGCGTTGATGCTTTCGTCATCCATGTCGAGCAAAACGAACCGGTTGGCGGGATCGCGAAAGTCGGATTGCTGGCGGTAGATGGTCCACATCTGGTCTCCGCGGAGGGGCCAACCGGACCAGCCGCCGGCGTAGAGGTTGATGCTGTAGGAGCGCATGCGCTCTGGCCAGCCCTTCTCCTTTGCCTCGCCGAAGTGTTTGTCCTCGGGACAGCGAAAGACCCCCATGTTGTTGCTAAGATAATAAAACAAGGCGGAAACCTCGATCCAGTCCTTGGGCGGCTTGTTTGGGCCGATGTATTGGGAGGCGCACCACGAGGCATCCACCGTGGGTTCGTATTTAAGGTTGTCACCTCCGCCGTAAAGGAAACCGGGATGGTACCATGCACTAGCATATACTATATGATCATCATTGTCGCCTGAGAAATTATTCCAAGCAATCAGTAATTGCCGGTTGTTGTTGAGACAAGCTGCAGCTGTGCCTGAGGATTTTGCTCTGGCCAATGCGGGAAGAAGGAGAGCCGCAAGAATGGCAATGATGGCTATGACCACCAGCAACTCGATGAGCGTGAAGGCTCTTTTCATAAAAGATTAAATTAGCGGCAAATACACCAGAGGTCAAATACTGAGCTTACTCAGTCGCTGAATAAGCTTATTCTTTCGAAGATTTCCAAAACCCCCAATAAGGATGTCCGGCCAGCTTGGCAGTGTAGGCAAAAGATGGTCCAACGTACCTTTTCGGCGGAGATTCCTGACGGGTAGTGCGTTGCTGCATCCACTGGATGTCTCGGTTGTTCGGTGTCTTGATCTCCCGGTTGGGGATGTTGCCACTGGGATCTTCCGGTGGATTTTTGGTGCGCTCGTCGAGCCAACGTTTCTTTTCGCAATGACCGTCGGCGAAGGAAAACATGGTGGCATCGTTGTGGTACACGCCGGGGTAATCCTGCCAAAACCGGTGCATTTGTGGTTTGTCTGGCCAACCATTCATATCGACGCGGTAGTTGCCGGCATTGATGCTGTTCCCCCGCATATCGAGTAATACGAACCGCTCGGACGGATTCTCGAACTCGCTCAGTTTGCGATACACCTTCCACTTTTGGTCACCCCAAAACGCCCAGCCGGACCAGCCACCAGCAAAGATGTTCATGCTGTAACTGCGCTTGCGGCGTTGCTTGTTGCCCTTGGAGTCCTTCGTCATCGAGGTGTCGGATGGGCACACGAACACCGCCTCCGATTTGCCAACCCGCTCCCACATGACGCCCTTGGTGATATAGTCCTCCTTGGAATTAAGGACGGGGGCGTTGACGGTGCCAACGGCCCACGCGAACTCTGCCGTGGGCTCGGTGTAATAGGCACTGGCATAACAAACTCGGTCATCGTGGTCAGTGGCGAACATGTTCCACGCGAGCATCAACTGTTTGTTGTTGTTCAAACATGCGGCACCGGTGGCGGTTGCCTTGGCCTTGGCCAAGGCGGGGAGAAGCAGAGCCGCCAAAATGGCTATGATCGCAATGACCACCAGCAACTCGATCAAGGTGAATCCGCGTTCGGATTTCATTTTGGCAAACTTTTTCATCGGTTTAACCCACCTCACTGCAGAGTTTTACACTGTGAGAGCATTCCGGCAAGGGAATTAACGATGTCTCCGCGATTAATTCACAGTAAACTGCAGAATCCGTGCGGTGCGGTTCCCGGTGGTGCTTCTTTTAGGCAGGGCCACTCGAATTTGTGCCGTGTGTTTGCCCGGCTTGAGGTCGGTGGCGAACATCACCGTGCGGGGGTAGTGCAGCCCCCGGCTGTATTGGTGGTACAGATTCACGCGTTTGTAGTCTTCGCCGTCGATGCTGACCTCCAGCACACCGGCATCCGGCCCGGCAAGTACGTAGGCCCCGATCGCGTGGCCTTCGAACTCGATCGTTACCTCGCTGCCGGGCTGGTCTGCACACAGGAGTTTCATTCCGGCAAAAGTACTTCGTAAGCTGCCGGGGATGTTTTTCCAGTCCGGCACATGCCATTTCCAGCAGTCGCTGCGCTTGGCCAAGCCGGGAGAGAGGAATCGTCCATTGAAAAAACTGACGGGATCGATCGGCTTGATCGGCAGCAATTGTGCGCCCTTGCCGGCGTTTTCGGGAAGGGGCCTGGCCCAGGCGTGACCCAGCAGAGCAGCGATCAATTCCCTGGCAACGGCGTTACCGGCTGGCTTGGGGTGGGTGCCACCAAACTTGGCCCATGTCAGCGAGCCGGCTTGGATGCGGTCGGCCACCTCGCGCGCGAGGTAGAGTGACGACACGCGGTAGTGCTTGAGGACGTCCTCGTGGGCCTCGATCGACAGCGGCGTCTTGCCGCCCTGAATCTGCTTCAGCATCCCGGGGTTCACGAAATGCGTCACCACGACGTCGCACAGCGGTTGCTTGGTTTTGACCTGCCGAACGATGCCTTCCATGCCGATGATGCAGCCGCGCCTCGTGTGCCGGGCGTCCTGATCGTCGTTCACCGCGAACTCCGCGAACAGCAGGTCGATCCGGCCCCTGGACAAAACGTGGTCGTCCAGCCGGAACGCCCCCGTGTGCGAGCAGGTGGACGCGATGCCGGCGTTGATGAACTCAAACTTGGTGTCGGGGAACCGCTGCTGCAGCCACTCGCTAACCATCGGGCGATAGCCGTTCATCTGCGTGATCGAGCCGCCGATGAATGCCACCCGCCCAGTTTTCTCCTGCTCAAACTGGATCCGGGCATTTTGCAGGCCGCCGCGGTATTGGATGTTTCTGCTAAGCTCCGCAGTCGCCGCTTGGCCAAGCGAGATCAGCCCAGCGAAAAACAGGACTGCCGCCAATCTTTTGTTCAGAAAAAACATTTGGCAACCGACCGTATCCGCCCCCTTAGCCAAGCGATAGTAAAAAGGAGAGGGGACCAGAATGTCCTCGCTCCTGTATTTTGTTCCTCCATTTTTTGAAAAAAGGGAGGGTACTGATCATTTATTGGTGCGGTGGTGCATTCGTTTTGGAGCCTTGCCGGCTTTCTGGTAGCTTGGCCGGACGGAGTGGAAGCCCGGCCGAACATCATGGTGCTTGGCGTCGGTGGATTTGCCCAATCGGTGATGCAGATCCTCAGCGATGACGGCGCCGGTGTGTCCTGTGGATTGACTCGAAACTACGGGCAACACTCCCCGACGCTCGCCGGGCCGGCGTTTAATGTCGCCTCGGCTGACTCATTGCCGGGGCTGGTCGAGGGACAGGGGATCGACCTCGTCGTTCCGATGTCCATCGACTGGGCCAAGGCGCCGTGGACGGAGGCGCTGCTCAACGGCCCGGCGGACCTGTTTTCCCCCACCGGCGAGGCGATGTTGATCGAGCGAGACCGGGATTTCGCCCGGGAACTCTGCAGCCGACACGGGGTGGCGTTTCCGGCCGCGCATGTGGCGCACAACCGGATTGACGCTCTGGAGATCATCAATCGCGAGCCGAAAGCCTTCGTCATCAAGAACCCGCTTTGTTCGCCGAACAGCCCGGTGCACACGATCATCTGCGAAACCCCCGGGGACACGCGTGCCTGGCTTGAGCGTGTGAATTATGCCGAGGGAGTTTTTCTGCAGGAATACCTTGGCCGCAGGGAGGCCGGGCACATCGCGCTGGTGGTGGATGGAGAGGTACACTCGCTGGTGACCAATCAGGAGTACAAGCGCGCCCACGCCGGTAACATGGGCATCGTGGCCGGGGCGCCTATGGGAGGCCTCGTCGAGGCCGATCCCGACGACCGGTACGGGCTAGCTGCCGCGCTGTTGCACCCGCTCAAGCCGTGGTTTGCCGAGACCGCCTACACCGGGCCGATCCAGGCGACCGGAATTTTTCACGACGAGCGATGGCATGCCATCGAGTACAACATCCGGCTGGGCATCACGGCGACGCCGATGATTTTGCGCATGCTCGAGAACTCGGCCGAGACACTAACGCGTACCGCGAGCGGGGTGGCGCCGGATGTTCGTTTTCGGGTTGACCGTGCGTTTGGTGCCTCGCTCACGCTGGCCGGTTACGGGTATCCTTTCGTGCAGCTAGAGGGGCCGCCGGTGCCGATCCGTGTTGATGGCGAGTTCACCTGCGACGTCTGGTGGAACGAGGTTGCCAGCGATGGCGATGACGGGTTGTTGGCCACGGGACATCGCGTTGCGGACGTGGTGGCGTTTGGCGTGGAGCTGCCCGCGGCGCTGGCCTTGGCCTACAAAAATATTCGCAAAATCCGTTGTCTTGGCAGTTACTTCCGGCCGGACATCGGAGAAAGCCTTTGGCCCCCCGGAAATGAGTAGCGAGATCAACCAACCTGTCGAACGACCAATGCGCCCGGCTTGGATGGAGATCGACCTCGGTCGCTTGGCCGCGAACTTCCGCTTGATTCGCGAGGACTCCCCCGCGGGGTTGGAGATCGGCTCGGTGGTGAAGGACAATGGCTATGGGTTTGGTGCGGTTGCCGTGGCGAATGTGGCGCTTGGCCGGGGGGCAGGGCGGTTGCTTGTCAGCAATCTAGACGAGGCGGCGGAGCTCCGTGACGCCGGGGTTAGTGCACCGATCCTGCTGATGGGCGAACGGATGGAGGCAGAGCTGCCGGCTTGTCTCGAGTTGAACCTCACGTTGGCTGTTGGCGAACTGGCCGTGGCCGAGGCGGCGAACCGGCTGGCGGAGTCGCTAGGCCTAGCGCTTGCAGTGCATGTGAAGATCGACACCGGCATGGGGCGGTACGGGGTGCGCTGGAGCGAGGCGCTTGGCCTGTTGGAATCGGTCAACTCGATGCCGGGCCTGCGACTGGAAGGATTGTTCAGCCACTTCCCGATGTCCGATGAGTCGGACAAGTCTTTTGCGTTCGAGCAAATCGGGCGTTTTCAGGCGCTGAACGGTGAGTTGGAGCAGGCTGGGATCATCGTGCCGTGTCGGCACCTATGCAACTCCGGCGGCTTTCTCGATCTACCGGACGCGCACCTCGATATGGTGCGGATCGGGTTACTTCCGCTCGGGGTGTATCCGTCCAAGGTTTGCCGGCGCATCCCGGGCGTCGAGCCGGTTGGGACGGTTAAGACGCGGCTGGCCGTGGTGAAGAAAATCCATAAGGGAGACAATGTGGGCTACGGCTTGCGGTATCAGGCCCCGGGCGAGCGGCGGATCGGCGTGCTACCGGTCGGCTACGGCGACGGGTATCCGCGCGTGCGAAACCAGGGCCACGTACTGGTGCATGGCAAGCGGGCGCCGGTGATCGGGGCTAACGCGATGGACTCGACCATGGTGGACCTCACGGCGATCCCCGAGGCCGACGCATGGGATGAGGTCGTGTTGATGGGGCGACAGGGGGAGAGTGAAATCACCCCACACGACCTGGCGGCGTGGAAGGGCACGGTTTCCTACGAGGTGCTCACCGGTTGGCGCAGCCGCCTCCCGAGGGTGTATCTCGATTCGGCAAGTGCGCAGGAGGATTCCATTCAAGCCAAGCCGGAACCTGCTGGAAGCATCGGCGTGTAAGGAGTGTCCCGCTCCTTCGGATTTTTATCATCGGACTCGCGGGCTCGTCCCTCCAATTGACGAAAAGGCGAACGGGGTTCGTTCGCCTATGAAAGTTGGTTCGCTTGGCCAAGCGCTTGGCCAAGGCGGGCTCAGCGGTTCCGTCGCTTGACCTTAAGCTGGGCGAGGGCGGCTGCGGCTGCGGCCTCGGCGGCGATGACCTGCTCGTCGCTCAGGCTTTCGCCCTTGAGCCGGTCTTCCGCTGCCTTGAGCGCCTCCTCGGCCTTGGCTTCGTCGATCTCGGCCTCGAGTGCGGCCATGTCGGTGAGGATTGATACGCGATCCCCGGTGACTTCGGCGAAGCCCTCGCCGACGGCGAGCATTTCCTTTTGCCCGTCCCGGGTGACTTCCACCTCGCCGGCGGCGACCTTGGTCATCAATGGAACGTGGTTTGGGTAGATACCCATGTCCCCCTGACGCCCCGGCAACGCCACCAGGGAGACATCCTCCGAGTAGACGACGGCACTTGGGGTGACGATTTCGAGTTTGAGGGTGTTGGCCCTTGCGCTTGGCAGGGATCGGAGTTATTCGCCCTTGCTCTTGGCGACCACCTCGTCGATGGAGCCCTTGTAAAGGAAGTCGTTTTCCGGAACGTCGTCGTGTTTGCCGTCGAGGATTTCCCCGAAGCCGCGCACGGTCTCCTCGACCGGCACCTGCTTGCCTGGCACGTTGGTGAACACCTCTGCCACGGTGAACGGTTGGCTGAGGAATTTCTGAATCTTACGCGCACGGAACACGGTGAGTTTGTCTTCCGGTGAAAGTTCGTCCATGCCGAGAATCGCGATGATGTCCTGAAGATCCTTGTAGCGCTGGAGCACGAGTTGCACGCCACGGGCGACCTTGTAGTGTTCCTCGCCGACGATTTCGGGGGTGAGGGCTCGTGAGGTCGAGGCCAACGGATCCACGGCGGGATAGATACCCAGCTCTGCGATGGAGCGCTCGAGCACGATGGTGGCGTCCAAGTGGGCAAAGGTCGCGGCAGGGGCGGGGTCGGTCAAGTCATCCGCCGGCACATACACGGCCTGAAACGAGGTGATCGAGCCTTTTTTGGTTGAGGTGATTCGCTCCTGCAGGTCGCCCATCTCGGCAGCCAGCGTCGGCTGGTAACCCACGGCACTTGGTGTGCGACCCAGCAGCGCGGACACCTCGGAGCCGGCCTGTGAGAATCGGAAGACGTTGTCGACGAACAACAGCACGTCCTGATTTTTCTCGTCTCGGAAATACTCGGTGATGGCGAGACCGGTCAGCGCTACGCGAAGACGGGCACCCGGAGGCTCGTTCATCTGGCCGTAGATCAGGGCCACCTTGGACTCACTGAGGTTGTCCTGCTTGATCACGCCGGCCTCGGACATTTCGTGGTAAAGGTCGTTACCCTCGCGGGTACGCTCACCCACACCCGCGAACACGGAGTAGCCGGAGTGCAGCTTGGCGATGTTGTTGATGAGCTCCATGATGACCACGGTCTTGCCCACACCGGCACCACCAAACGCACCGACCTTGCCGCCCTTGAGGAACGGGCAGATGAGGTCGATGACCTTGATGCCAGTGGTCAAAAGCTCGGCGGAGGTGGCCTGCTCTGTCAACGGCGGGGCCTGACGGTGAATCGGATAGTGCTTGTCGGCATCCACCGGGCCTCGTTCGTCCACCGGGGAACCGGTCACGTCGAGCACGCGGCCCATCACGCCGGCGCCCACCGGCACGGAGATGGCAGCGCCTGTGTCAGTGATTTCCATGCCGCGCTTGAGTCCCTCGGTGGTGGACATGGCCACGGCGCGAACCCAGTTGTCGCCCAAGTGCAGCTGCACCTCGAGGGTGAGCTTGACCTTTTCCCCGTTGACTTCGAAGTCAACCGTGAGGGCGTTGTAGATGGGAGGCAGGGCCTCGGTGAACTCTGCGTCAACAACCGGGCCGATGATCTGTACAATCTTACCTTTGTTCATTCTTGATTATGTTTGTTTTAGTTAAAGTCTTGGGGTTAACCGAGGGCCATTTGTGCCGTCGTGATTTCAAGCAGCTCCGAGGTGATGGAGGCCTGGCGAATCTTGTTGTACTCCAACGTGAGATCCTTGATGAGCTGGTTGGCATTGTCGGTCGCATTTTTCATGGCGACCATTCGCGAGCTGTGCTCACTGGCCTTGGACTCGAGTAAAATCTGGAACACCTGATAGTTCAGGTAGTGGGGCAGCAGGCTGCTGAGCACTTCGCCGGCGTCGGGCTCGAAAAGGAATTCCAGTCCGCTTGCCTCAAGCTCATGCGCCTCGTTTTCGCCGGACACCGAGGCTTCCACGCCCTTAATCTCACCGATGGGCAGCAACTGGCGCAAATCCGGTTTCTGATTGATGGTGGAGATAAAATTGGTGAACAGCACATCTACTGCATCCACCTTGCCCTCAGTGAAGAGGTCCACCGCGAATTTGGCAATAGTGCGGGCGTCTGAAAATTCCGGTACATCCGCGTAGTTCAACTCGGCGGCCAAATCGCGTCCGGTGCGGCCGACGAACTGCGCGCCCTTGCGACCGGCGCAAATGAAGATGGAGTTTTCCTTGTCCAGCTGCGCTGCATCGCGAAGCAGGGTGGTGTTGAGCGCACCGCAAAGTCCCTTGTCCGTGCTGACGAGGACGACGGCGCGTTTTCCGGTGTCGCTGCGTTTCTCGGTGAGCGGATGCTGGAAGTCAGTGACCTTCGCGGTGACCTCCGACAGCACTCGGTTCATCAAGTCCGCGTAGGGACGACCGGCCATGGCTGCGTCCTGCGCACGGCGCATCTTGGACGCCGCCACCATCTGCATGGCCTTGGTGATCTGGGCCGTATTCTTGACCGACTTGATGCGTCGGCGAATGTCGCGCGTGCTGGGCATGCGTCAGTTCCGGTTAAAAGGTTTTCTTGAATGCGTCGATGGTATCGGAGACCTCGGCCTCGAGCTCGTCGCCCAACTTGCCCTCTGTCTCGATCTTGCGAAGGAGATCCTTTTTGCGGGTCTCAAGATACTCACGGAGCTGGTTCTTGAAATCACCTACCTGCTCGACTTCCACGTCGTCAAATTTGCCGTTCTGCACAGCCCAGAGAGTGACCACCTGTGTAGGGACGGAGAGCGGGTTGTATTGGTTCTGCTTGAACACCTCGACGATACGCTTGCCTCGGTCGAGTTGCTGCTGGGTTTTCTCGTCCAGATCAGAGCCGAACTGCGCGAAGGCGGCCAGTTCACGGAACTGTGCGAGGTCAAGTTTCACCGTGCCGGCCACCTGTTTCATAGCCTTGATCTGCGCGGCTGAGCCCACACGGGAAACCGACAGACCCACCGACACAGCAGGGCGCACGCCCTGATAAAACAGGTCACCCTCGAGGAAGATCTGTCCGTCGGTGATGGAAATCACGTTGGTTGGGATGTACGCCGAAACGTCACCGGCCTGTGTCTCGATGATCGGCAGGGCGGTGAGTGAGCCGTTGCCGTAGTCCTTGCCCACGCGGGCGGAACGCTCCAGTAGGCGGCTGTGCAGGTAGAACACGTCACCCGGATAGGCTTCACGACCTGACGGGCGCTTCAGCACGAGCGATACCTGACGATAGGCGACGGCGTGCTTGGAAAGGTCATCATACACGATGAGCGCGTCCATGCCGTTGTCCATGAACCACTCGCCCATGGCAGCCCCGGCGAACGGCGCGAGGTACTGATTGGTGGCACTGTCGGATGCGGTCGCCGCCACCACGATGGTGTGCTCGAGTGCACCGGCTTCCTCAAGCACACTAATCACCTGGGCAACGTTTGAGCGCTTCTGGCCGACGGCTACGTAAATGCTGTAAACCGGTCGGTAATCCTTGTCACCGGCGGCCTCGGCGGCCTTGTTCATTCGCGACTGGTTGATGATTGCGTCGATGCCGATAGTTGTTTTGCCGGTCGAACGATCGCCGATGATCAACTCACGCTGGCCGCGGCCAATTGGGATCATCGCGTCGATAGCCAGAATTCCGGTCTGCAACGGCTGATCCACAGACTTCCGCTTCACGATGCCGGGGGCGATTTTTTCCACGGGATAAGTCGTGTCGCTCTGGATGTCGCCCTTGCCGTCGATAGCTTGGCCAAGCGCGTTGGTCACGCGGCCAAGCAGGCCCTTGCCGACCGGCACCTGCAGCAGCTTGCCGGTGGCTTTGACTTCTTGCCCCTCGCTGATGCCGGTGAAGTCTCCGAGCACGATGGCGCCGACTTCGGTTTCCTCTAGGTTCAAGGCCAAGCCGGTGACTCCGTTGCCGAAGTCGAGCATCTCATTCATCATTGCCCCGGTGAGGCCCTCAATCTTGGCCACTCCGTCACCGGTTTCCCGGACGATCCCGACGTTTTCCTTGGCGACCTCGGTTTTGGCGCCTGCGATTTGCGCTTCGATTTCCTGAAGTAGGTTACTCATTTTTGTTAGGTTAAATTGATTTAAAAGGATTCTTCGAGCTTGGCCAAGCGGGTGCGGACACTACCGTCGTAGACATCGCTGCCTACCTTCACGCGCATGCCGCCGAGCAATTCGGCGTTTTCAGTGAATGAATAGATTAGGTTTTTACAAAATAACTTGGCCAAGTTTTCTTTCAATTGGTTTTGTTGAGAGTCATTCAATGCCACCGCGCTTTGCACATGAGCTGTGCGACGTTGCACGTCCAGCTTGACCAGACGATTCAGGTGGGAGAGAACCGCCACGTAGTCGCGTGGCTTCTTTTCCGTCAATAGTTTCACGGTCTCTCGAACCTTGTCATCGCTGAGGTTGCCCTCGGCTTTGCAAGCATGGAAAAGCTGCTTGGCTTCGCGCTGGGCTTGGCGGCTGATCTTCATCAGGCGGCGATTTCCTTGTTGGCGTCCTCGATCAGGCGCTGCTGGTCTTCAGCCGTCAACACTTTGCCGGTTACCTTGCAGGTGGTCTCGACCACCAGTCGGCCGACTTCCTGTTTAAGTTCAGCCATCAGCTTATCGCGTTCGGCTGTAGCGGCTTCCTGAGCCTTAGCAATGATAGCCTCAGCGGACGAGATGGCTTCCTGCGTTTTGGCTTCCCTGATTTCCGCCGCTGCAGAGCGGGTATCCTCGATCAATCTGTTGGCCTCGGATCGTGCCTCCTCAAGGATCTTGTTGCGGGCGCCCTCGGTTTCAGCCAACTCGGACTTAATTTTCTCGGCATTAGCCTCAGCCTCGGCGATGCGCGCCTTTCGCTGCTCTAGCATGTCGAGTACCGGCTTATAGGCAAATTTCTTCAGTAGAAGGGCCACAATAATGAATGCGATTAACTGGGAGAAGAACAAGGGGGCGTTGACACCAAAAGTTTCTAACAGGCTCTTATCTCCCTCTGCTCCAGCAGCTGCTAAAT
>WTHH01000101.1 GCA_011523195.1 Verrucomicrobiales bacterium | reverse complement strand
GCCATGATGAATTCATCGTAAGACTGATAGCGACTGGCCGGGGCCTTGTCCATGGCGCGGGCAACGACCTCGCTGGTGGCCTCGCTGATCGATGAAACCACCTTGTGCGGCGGGGTGAGCGGGGTGTTGAGATGCGCAAGCACAACGTCGTCAATTTGCGGGGCCTCGAATGGAGTGTGACCGGTAAGCGCGTGATAGAGAGTTCCGGCCAGGCTGTACATGTCAGCGAGGAATGTCTCCGGTTCACGACGCAGCTTCTCGGGAGCAATGTAGTACGGGGTTCCCCAAATCTGCTCGGAGTAATCCACTCCTGCCTCAGATTTGCAGGCCAAACCAAAATCGATCAGCTTCGGCTCGCTGTCCATGTTGAACAGAATATTTCCTGGCTTGATGTCGCGATGTAGCAGATCATGCTTCAACGCGATGCCTAGTGCTGATGCGATCTTGACACCCACATCCAGTACCAACAACTCAGAAACCGTCTGGTGTAAATCGATCAATTGATCGAGACTCCCCGCGCTGGCCAGTTCCATTACGAGATAAAGCTGATCGTTGTATTTGCCGAACTGGTAAAGATTGATGATATTCGTGTGGTTCAATTGCGCCACGGCCCTTGCCTCGGCGTAAAACGACTCCAACCCCTCTTCATCCTCGGCCAATTCCGGTTGCATCAGCTTGATGGCCACGTCGCGCTGCAGCACCGTGTCCGACGCCTTGTAAACCGTGCCCATCCCACCGGCAGCGACCTTGGCCTTCAACTCGAAATGCTCGAGCATCATGGGCATCATGAGTTCTGCATCGCACTTGGAGCAGTCGGTCGTCTCGAGTGGCTGTAATTCTCCCGGGATAAAGACATTCGCACCACACTTAAAACAGTTGACCAGTTTCAGTGGTTTGCTTTGAGTTTCTTCCACTTCTGAACTCACGGCGGAGAAGTCTATCACGACCGGCCGGGGCGTTTCCAGTTTCACTTGGCCAAGCACTTTGCCAAGCGGATTTTGATGATAAATAAAGCGTGAGATTGCGTTGACTCCATTGCCGCCTTTGCTAATCTCCGCGCTCTTTTGCCGGATTTCCCGGCATTCCCAAGAAACGAAACAAAGTTTATGGCAGCAAAGAAGGCTACTAAGTACGTCTATCACTTCGGCAAAAAAACCGATGGCGACGGGAAAATGAAGGAACTGCTCGGCGGTAAGGGGGCGAACCTCGCAGAGATGACCCGCATCGGCTTGCCGGTGCCTCCGGGTTTCACCATCTCCACGGAGGTCTGTACCTATTACTACGCCAACAAGCGCACCTATCCCAAGGTGCTTCAGGCGCAGATGGAAGATGGAGTGAAACTGATGGAGAAACAGCTCGGCAAGAAGTTCGGCGACAAGAGCAACCCGCTTTTGCTTTCCGTTCGCTCCGGTGCTCGCGAGTCCATGCCGGGCATGATGGACACCATCCTCAACCTTGGTCTCAACGACGAGACCGTGGATGCGCTCGCTGAATCCAGCGGTAATCCACGCTTCGCTTGGGACAGCTACCGCCGGTTCATTCAGATGTACGGTGACGTGGTCATGGGTGTGCAAAAACTCCCCTCCGAGGACGAGGAGCCATTCGAGTTGGTAATCGAGAAGGTCAAAAAGAAATTGCTCGGCAATGCACACGCCGAGGACACGGACCTCTCCACCGACGACCTCAAGGTACTTGTCAGTGAATTCAAGAAACTCGTCAAAAGCCGCATCGGCAAGGCTTTCCCGAACGATCCATGGGATCAACTCCGCGGCGCGGTCGGCGCCGTGTTCAGCTCATGGATGAACGATCGCGCGATTGTCTACCGTCGCAAGTACAACATCCCTGCCGAGTGGGGCACGGCCGTGAACGTTCAGTCCATGGTGTTCGGTAACACCGGCGAAGATTCGGGTTCCGGCGTGGCATTCACCCGCGACCCGGCCACAGGCGAGAACGAATTTTGGGGCGAGTTCATGATGAACGCACAGGGAGAGGATGTCGTTGCCGGTGTCCGCACCCCCGATCCAGTCATCAAACTGAAAAAAGTACTGCCGAGTGCCCATAAAGAGTTACTCCGCATCTGCAAGGTTCTCGAGAAGCATTTCCGCGATGTGCAGGACTTTGAATTTACCATCGAGGAAAAGAAGGTCTACATGCTTCAGACCCGCAACGGCAAACGCACCGGCCTCGCCGCCGTGCGCATCGCCTGCGAGATGGTGAAGGAAAAATTGATCACCTGGAAAGATGCCGTGAAACGCATCCCTGCTGACGACCTCGACCAATTGCTTGCCCCGGTGTTCGACCAGGCTGCAGTGAAAAAGGTCAAGACCATCGCCAAGGGACTTCCGGCTGGCCCCGGTGCTGCCACCGGCAAGGTGTACTTTAATGCCGATCGCGCCGAGGCCGCCAAGGGCAAGGGCGAAGAGGTGTTGCTTGTTCGTCTTGAGACCTCCCCGGAGGATCTGCGTGGTATGATCGCGGCCAACGGCATTCTAACCGCCCGCGGTGGTGTCAGCTCGCACGCTGCACTTGTTGCTCGCCAAATGGGTAAGATCTGTGTTTGCGGCGCTGCCAATGTGCAAATCAACTACGCCAAGCGGACGATGAAAATCGGCTCGTTGAACTTCAAGGAAGGCGATTACCTCTCTATCGACGGCACTTCTGGTGAGATTTTTGCGGGCGAAGTAAGCACTGCCCCGTCGAAGGTCATCCAAGGTCTCCTTGAAAACAAGGCTTCTGCCAAGCGCAGTCAAACCTACAAAAACTTTACTCAGATCATGGATTGGTGTGCAAAAGCCACCAAGATGCAGGTTCGCACCAACGCTGATACACCTGGGCAGGTAAAGAACGCCGTGGCGTTTGGTGCCAGCGGTATCGGCCTGTGTCGGACTGAGCACATGTTCTTCGAGGGCGACCGCATCGACGCCGTCCGCCAGATGATTCTTGCTGACAATGAAGGCGATCGTCGCAAGGCATTAAAGAAATTGCTGCCCTACCAGCGCAAGGATTTCGAGGCGATCTTCAAGTCGTTGAACGGTCTCCCGGGCACCATTCGCCTTTTGGATCCGCCGCTACACGAGTTCCTGCCGCACGACAGCAAGCAGATCGGCGACCTCGCCAAGAAGCTCAAGGTGAAACCGGCACAGATCAAGAAGCGCGTCGACGAACTGCATGAATTCAACCCGATGCTTGGTCACCGCGGTTGTCGTCTGGCAATCTCCTACCCTGAGATTGCTGAAATGCAGGTGCGCGCCATCTTTGAAGCCGCGGCCAACGTCCAGAAAAAGAAGATCAAGGTGAATCCGGAAATCATGGTTCCGCTGGTCGGCTTCCGGAAGGAACTCGAACTGCAGGCCGAGATCGTCCACCGTGTGGCCAAAGAGGTTTCCAAGGAAAAAGGCGTGAAACTCAATTACCTCGTCGGAACGATGATCGAGGTGCCGCGTGGCGCTCTGACCGCTGACGAGATCGCCGAGACAGCCCAGTTCTTCAGCTTTGGCACAAACGACCTGACACAGACTGCGCTTGGCATGAGCCGCGACGACTCCGGCTCTTTCCTCCCGAACTATCAAGAGGAGGAAATCGTCACCAACAATCCGTTCGCCGTGGTCGACCAAACCGGCGTTGGCCAATTGATGGAGATCGCCGCAACCAAAGGCCGCAGCACCCGCAAGAACATCAAGCTCGGAATCTGCGGCGAGCACGGTGGTGAGCCAAGCAGTGTCAAGTTCTGCCACAGCCTTGGCCTGAACTACGTGAGCTGCTCACCGTTCCGCGTACCGGTGGCTCGCTTAGCTGCTGCACAAGCCGCATTGGGCTAAACCAAGCGCTTGCCCAAACGCCATAAAGATAATTCAAACGCCCGGCTTCGGTCGGGCGTTTTTCTTTGCCCTTGACCCTCAGCGGATTGCAACGGAACGTATGCGCGTGAGATTACTAATCACCACCCTGTTTTTCACAACGTTGGCCTCGCTTGGCCAAGCGGCAGAATTGGGGCGATCTGTAGTGCAGGTCTTGGTTCATAGCCAGACTCCGGTATGGGATGCCCCGTGGAGGAATAACCCAGTAGCTGCTTCCAGCGGGTCCGGCTTTGTCATCTATGGCGACCGCGTCATGACAAACGCGCACGTTGTCAGCTGGGCCAAGCAGATTGTCCTGCGTCGTTTTCAGGATCCACGCCCATGGCTGGCCGAAGTTGAACACATCTCCCACGAGGCGGATCTGGCTGTACTCAAGGTGGTGACACCCGGTTTTTTTGAGGGCCTCGAGCCGGTCACCTTCGGCGAATTGCCCAAGGTTCAGTCCACCGTGATCACCTGCGGTTACCCGGCCGGTGGCGAACAGATCAGCTACACCCGCGGCGTCGTGTCGCGAATAGAGATGCAAAACTACGTTCACATCGGCAACAAGGCGTTCCTCTCCGTCCAGACGGACGCAGCAATCAACCCCGGCAATAGTGGCGGCCCTGTTTTTCAGGATGAAAAAGTTGTGGGAGTCGCCTTCATGGGCATCCCCGGGCTTGAGGCAACCGGTTTCTTCATCCCGCCATCAGTCATCGATCATTTTCTCAAGGATATCGAGGACGACAAATACGATGGCTTTCCAAAGGCCGGTGTCCGCATCGTGTCACTGCAAAACCCGGCCTACCGGAAATTCCTCGGCCTGCCACCGACCGGGGATGGCGCCCGAATTGACAGCCTGGCTTCATACACCGAAAAGGCCGGAATTCTGAAGAAAGATGATGTCATACTCGAGGTTGGCGGACACCGGGTCGGTAGTGACGGCTCAATCCTGCTACAAGGGAATCGGGTCTATTGCACGGCCGCGTTTCAGGAGCCGCAGGATGGAGAGAAACTCAAACTAAAGATTTGGCGGAACAAAAAAGAAATCGAGGTCGCCGTGCCAATGAAAGTCCGCAAAGAGGAGGAAAACACCGGCAACCTCTACGACGCCCCTCCCCGCTATTTCGTCTACGCAGGATTGGTTTTCACTCCACTGACTCTGGACTACGTAAAAACGTTCGGTCGCAACTGGCGAAACGTGGCCAACCTTGAAATGATTTATGAGTTGTACTACATGAAAAACGAAAGACCGGAAAAAATGCGAAAGGAACCGGTCGTCCTCGCAGCCACCCTCGCCCATCCGGCCAACGCTGACATACGCTTGGCCAGTCGGGCCATGGTGGATGAAATTAATGGCAAAAGAATCGAATCGCTCAGCGACTTGATCGAGGCGTTCGAGACCAACGACAAGCCACAACACCTGATTAAATT
>WTHH01000103.1:1304-5288 GCA_011523195.1 Verrucomicrobiales bacterium | reverse complement strand
CCCCGGGCGACTGCAGCGCTTGGCCAATCTGCTCTCCGAATTGACCGTCAGCCAGCGTATCGCCGAGGCGGACTGGACCGAGACCGGTAACGAGACCACGTTTGGTCTCAACGCCGAGACTCGGGCAACCGTCCGATGGAAGAGCGCCGGTAAGGAACAATCCCTTGAGGTCGGTGCCCCAGCGCTATTCGGGCGACAAACATACGTCCGCCTGCCCGGTTCACGGGACGCGATCCTCGTCGACAGCGACTTGGCCAAGTGGGTGCCGCGCAACGCCGACGACTGGCGTGACCTGCGACTCGTCCCCGAGAATCTCGACTTTGACTCGCTGCGTTTCTGGGGCCAGAGCCGCACGATCCAACTTAATCTTGATGGCAACGGTACATGGCGGATGAAGGAGCCAATCGACACCGGGACCGACCAGTCGGTCATCCTGCAACTCATCAAGCGAATGCAACTGGCGCGCATCGTGCAAATCGCTCCGGACGACGCCGCAACCGCAACCGAGCCGGACGCGACTGTGCGCTTGGCCAAGGGCGATGAGACGTTGATCCAGTTGGCCTTCCGCAAGCCGGACGATGATGAGGAGTCCAACATCTGGGTGACGCACTCCAACCGAGGGCGCGTAGTGATACAGGACGACGGCCTGTTGACCCTGCTCCGGCTGCCTCACAATCAGTTCCGCAACCACGCCATATTCCGGAGGCCACTGGACGAGGTCACCTCGGTCACCGTCGATACGGTCAACAAATTCACCGTGAGACGGCAGGCTGACGATTCGTGGCAGGTCAGCGGACAGCGGACATTCCCGGCCGACACGCTGTTGGTCAACACCATGCTGGACACCATCCGCAGCGGTCAGGTGATCGACTTCGTGAAGGACAACGCCACTGCGACCGATTTCAAAAAGGAGGGTTTGGACAACCCGTGGATGAACCTGAAAATAGACGGAGCCTCTTCGACAACCGGCTCGTGGAGTGAGTCGGTAGCGTTCGGCACGTTTGATACCAGCCGCGTGCTCGCCCGACTGAACACCGAGCCGACCATCGTCGCCCTGCCCCGCGCGCAGGCAATACTGCTGCCGAAGGAGGATTTCAAATTACGCGACCGCCGGCTCTGGTCGTTCGCGACGAACCAGGTTGCCGCCGTCACCATCACGCTGAAAAACAAACCGACACGCCTCCTGCGTCTGCCCAACGCAACCTGGCGTGATGCGCAAAACAAGGCACTCAACCAGATTCAGTCTGCCATGCTCGAGGAATCCATTTACCGGTTGGGCGTCATGACCGCTGTTGAGTGGATCGGCGAGGGCGATGCCGCCGTCAAGGCCGCAGGTATCAAGCCCGGCAATGAGCAGATCGTGGCCGAGGTTGATACTGCCGATGGGGCGAAAAAATTCACGCTCGCAATCGGCAATAAGGATCCGCTTGGCCGCACCCGCGTGATGACTCAGCACTACGGCCGCCCCACCCTCTTCACCGCTCCCAACGAGTTCAGCAACATTTACACCGCCACCCTCCAGACCCTTGGTCTAACCAGACCCTAGCGTCGGTTAGGCGGAAACCCGTTGACAGTCCGCCGGTGTTTGTTACAGTGCGTCGCCATGAGTTTTCGAGTCGCACAGTTTTTTGGATATTTTAGCCGCTGGTATCGGTTTACCAGCCGGTACTGCCTGCGAGCCTTGGAAATCTAAAGTACCGAAAAAAGAATTTACCAAGCCGCAGGCAGAAAACGCCTGCGGTTTTTTTGTTTTACAGGGACAACAAAATTTAAACCAATATGATAGTCGTACTTAAAAACAGCGTCTCCCCCGAGGAGGAACAGGCCGTGATCGAGGAAATCAAAAAACTCGGCTACCAACCCCATGTCATGCACGGCGTGGCACGAACCGTGATCGGCGCGATCGGCGACGAGCATTCGCACTGCGATCTCGATGTGCTAAACGCCTGGCCGCAGGTTGAGTCCGTCACGCCGATTCAGCAGCGCCACAAACTCGTCAGCCGCGAGGCGCACCCAGAGGACTCCACCGTCAACGCCGGCGGCGTCATCGTGGGCGGCAAAAAAATCCAGGTGATGGCCGGCCCCTGCTCCGTCGAGAATGAAGAGCAACTCATGAAAACCGCGCATGCCGTCAAGGCAGCCGGCGCCACCATGCTCCGGGGCGGGGCTTACAAGCCGCGCACCTCGCCCTATGAGTTTCAGGGACTGGGCGAGGACGGCCTCAAGTTACTGGCCAAGGCACGGGAGGAAACCGGCCTGCCAATCGTCACCGAGCTGCTCTCACAGGATCACGCCGAACTGGTTGCCGAGTACGCCGACATGCTGCAGATCGGCACGCGCAACGCGCAAAACTTTCAATTGCTCATTGCGGCCGCCAAGACCGGCAAGCCGGTGCTGCTCAAGCGGGGCATGTCAATGCGCATCATGGAATGGCTACTGGCCGGTGAGTACGTGTTGGCGAATCAGAATCCCAACCTGCTTTTCTGCGAGCGCGGTGTGCGCACATTTGAGGATTACACCCGTAACACGCTCGACCTCTCGGCGGTGGCAGTCGTGAAAAACGAGTCCCACTGCCCGGTGGTGGTCGATCCGAGCCAGGGCTGCGGCAAGGCGGCGCTCGTTCGCGCGATGTGCAAGGGTGCGGTGGCCATGGGAGCCGACGCGCTGCTCATTGAGGTGCACCCCGACCCGGCGCACGCCATCAGCGACGCCGCCCAACAGATCGACCTCGAGGGGTTTGGCGAACTGATGCAGGAGCTGAAGCCAATCGCGGAATCGGTCGAGCGAGAGATTTAGTTTCAACCGAGCCGCTTGGCCAAGCGCTTGCTAAGCGCACTACTTCACGCTGGCGATTCGTTCGCGCAGGCGGCTGTGCAGCCGCGTTTTGACCCAGGCGTACTTCGGATTGTAGGCAAGGTTGGTGAACTGGCTGGGATCCGACTTCATATCGTACAGCATGAACGCCTCCTGCCGGTTGCGCTTGGCCGGATACCACATGAACGCCCAGCGCTCGGTACGCAGGCCGTGGCCGCGGCCGGTGTAGATCCAAGCATCGTTCCTCGCGAGCTTGGCCTTGGGATTCTCGAGCAACGGCACGAGGCTTTGGCCTTGAGTGCCCGGCTCCGGTGGGAGGCCAGCCAGCTCGGCGAGGGTGGGATAAAGATCGACGAGTTCAACGACACGATTGCAACGCACTCCGCGTGCCCTGCCCGGGGCGGAAATGATAAGTGGCGTACGAATGGCCTCCTCCCAGAGCCGGGTTTTCTTCCACATACGATGCTCGCCAAGCAGGTAGCCGTGGTCTGAGACGAACACAACGATGGTGTTGTCGCGCAGCTTGAGCCGATCCAGTTCATCCATCAGCCGCCCGAATTGTTCATCCATAAAACTCACCGCCCCGTAGTAGCCACGGCGCAGTTGACGCACGGCATCGTCGGCAAGATTCATGTCCTTGGCAATGGCCTGCGCCGGCATGTCGACCTGGTCGTCCGATGGAAACTTGGGCAGCGCGGTGGTCTCGGGATCGTACGGACGCAAGCTGCTTTCAGTGGAGATGAACGGGAAATGCGGACGGACAAAACCGACGGCGAGAAAGAACGGCTGCTTCTGTTTGGCTCGTTGCTGAAGCAGACTGATGGCCTTGTCGGCAGCCATGGTGTCGGGCAGCAGGGAAGCGTCCCGGTCGGCCACCTCTACCACGGCAAAATCACCGCGAACAGATCGCGGCATACTGTAGTTTTTATCCCCCGGCTTCACCGCATGCCATTGCTCTCGCAGTCTGGGATATTCGGCGACGACCTCCGGTTCGGTAAAGTTTGCCACCTTGCCGGGGGTCAACGTTTCCAGCGCACGGATGTTGTGAGCCTCGGTCCAGGACGGCGCGTGGTCGCGGCCAGGGGTTCCCTGCACAATATCAATCGGGATGCCCATGTGAAAAATCTTGCTCACGCGAGCATTCCAATAGCCGCGACTGCCGAAATACCG
>WTHH01000103.1:0-1204 GCA_011523195.1 Verrucomicrobiales bacterium | reverse complement strand
AGAACCTTGGCCATGCGATGGTTGGCCTCAACCCAATCGTGCATGCCATCGCGCATGACATTAGGGTTAAAATTGTCCCGATCGCCCACGGCGAGAAAGATACGAAGCGGTTTTTTGGGGCTGTTGGGGATGATAGTCTTATGAAAATCCCAGGCGCCACCGGGTGTCTTCGGGTCGAACGGCCACTGCTGATTCACAAACGTGCCGGAGGTGGTGAGCACGCGGTGGTACAGGTCCGTGCGATACCATGCCATGATCAAGGCGGCGGAACCGCCGGAACTGTTGCCCATCACCGCGCGACCATCGGGATTCCCGGTGAGTTGCACGCGGCAGTTTTTTTCCACCAATGGCAGCACTTCAGTCTCGATGTACTCGGCGAAGAGTCCGGACATGGTGTCGTACTCTTTGCCTCGTTGATGCCCCTGCGCATCGCCACCGCCGTTGGCCACCATGATGGCGATCTGAACGGGGACACGTTTCTGAGCAATCAAGTTGTCGAGAATCCGAGGGACGGTCAGGTTGGGTTTCCCCTTGGGGCCGTCGTGACAAACAATGAACGGAGCCTCGGTTCCGGGGCGATACTGGGCAGGAACATAAACCGTGATCTGGCGGACGTAATCGATCTCGTGCGTGTCCACGATTAGCGTCCGGGGATTGTTCGGATCGACCTTTCCGAATTCCTTCCGGGCGATGCCGGGGTTGAGGAGCTTGGTCGTCCGCGAGTCGATCGTGAATTGGTGGATCTTGCCCTGTGGAACATCCGGCGCGGACTTGAGTTCAGGCGCGGGCTGGTACTCAGGGCCGATGAGATAGTTGCCGTTGGCCTCCACGGGTGGGCAAAGTCCCGGCTTGGCATCGAGCCGGATGAACTTGGGTGCGCCCGGCCCATCAAACTTTCGAACCGGTGGTGACTGCCGCTTGGCCCCATACACGGGGAGCTCAACAATAACGAAAGCCAGCAACGCGGAGTACAGAGAAGCGAGTTTCATTGCAGAGAAAAAATCCGAAAAGCTTCTGCTAACGGTTGTTTTTGTTCTTCAGCCCCTGGATGCGCCCTTCTTCGCTCGCGGTGGAGAGGCGCGCCTTGGCCAAGCGGGCGATCGTAGCCTCGAACTGTTTCTTAAGGGCACGCTCCGTTTTCGTGAGCGTGGGGTCTTTCAGTTTCGTTCCATTGAACGAGCCTTCATAGCGTGTCAAAGAAGCG
>WTHH01000357.1 GCA_011523195.1 Verrucomicrobiales bacterium | reverse complement strand
CTCGGGGAGGACGGCAAGCCGAGGCGCGAGCTGTTTGTCGGTGACGGGCTGCATCTTAATGCCAAGGGCTATGCTCTCTGGACGAAAGTCGTCGCGCCGCACCTGGCCAGGCGCTGATCGTTTCGCCGTTTGGCAAGGCGGCACGCTCTTGCTACGATGACCGCTATGGCAAACGAGCCTTCAGCAACAGTCCCCGGGAATACCCCGCTTCACGACGAACAAAACACTCGGGACACCCGTGAACTGCCGATCGACAAGGTCGGGGTACGTGGGCTGCGGTTCCCCATTCAGGTTCGCGACCGTGCTCATGCGGTGCAAAACACCATCGCCACCATCGGCATGTTCGTCGATCTGCCGATGGAGTTTAAGGGCACGCACATGAGCCGGTTTGTCGAGGTGCTCAACTCGCACGGGGAGATGATCCACGTCGAGAATATCCCCGATCTGCTCTCCAGTATGCAGCAGCGGCTCAATTCCAACAACTCTCACCTCGAGATTGAATTTCCCTATTTCATCACGAAGAAGGCACCGGTCACCGGGCGCGAGGGGCTGATGGATTACAACGTGCGTTTCGAGGCCAACGCCACCGGAACGGAGATTGATTTTGTCATGACGCTGTGCGTACCGGTCGCGACGCTTTGCCCGTGCTCCAAGGCCATCAGCGAGTATGGCGCACACAATCAGCGCGGTGAGGTCACGGTGGCCATCCGCTCGTCTGCGACGGTGTGGATCGAGGACCTGATCGCGCTGGTCGAGGAGTCGGCCAGTTGCGAGTTGTATTCGCTGCTCAAGCGGCCGGATGAAAAGGCCGTCACCGAGCGGGCGTACGAAAACCCGGTGTTCGTCGAGGATCTGGTTCGCAACATTGTCCTGCGGCTCAAGGCGCACGAGCACATCACATGGTACCGGGTTGAGGCGGAGAATTTCGAGAGTATCCACAACCACAATGCCTACGCCTGCATTGAGAAAAGCTGACGTCATCGGCATGCAAATCGTCTCCCGCATTTTCCTAATCATCGCAGTTGGACTGGCCGCCGCTTGGCCAAGCGAAACGACCGCCCAGACAAGCGTCCAACTGGAGGCGCTCAAGCGGCTGAAGAATCTCGATATCGAGGCGAATCCTTCGTTCAAGAAAGTTGTCCTGAGTATTCTAGAAGCGTCGAATGGCAAACCGGCGTTCGTAGAGATCGTCCGCGACTTCAAGCTCAAGGGACACGAGGCGGAGTTGATTCGATTTGCTCAGGCTCACCCGAAGGACTCCACCGGGGTCGAGGCGATGCGACTGGCCCTCACTGAGCCCGGGCTCAAGCTCATCAGCGCCGCGATCACCGGCAACGATACCAAGGCCGCATTGACCACCGCTCAGGCTCTGGCCAACGCACAATCGCCCAAGGTTGAACCGATCCTGTTGAACGCCGCCAAGCAAGATAAAAAGCCGCTCGCCCTCCGCGCGGCTGCAGTTAACGGCCTGGCCAAGTCCAAGACCGGTGCCGCAGCGCTCATCAAGGCCGCACAGGCCGGGGAGCTGGGGGCCGACCTCAACTTTACTGCCGGCAACGCCCTGCGCAGTGTTCGTTGGAAGGAAATCAGCACGGCTGCGGCCAAGCTCTTCCCCGCACCGCAGGGGCTTGGGCAAGCGTTGCCGCCCTTGACCAAGCTGGTCGCCATGAAGGGCGACATTGCCAACGGGGAGAAAGTTTTCTTCCGGCCGCAGAGCACCTGCGCCACCTGCCACCAGGTCAACGGTAATGGAATCGATTTTGGACCCAAGCTCTCCGGCATCGGCACCAAGCTTGGCAAGGAGGCGTTGTACCTCTCCATCCTCGAGCCAAGTGCCGGCATCTCGTTTGGCTACGAGGCATGGCTGCTCAAGTTGAAAAACGGCGCCGAGGCGCTGGGTGTCATCACCAGCAGCACAGATGACGAGGTTACGCTCCGAGTGCCGGGAGGTATCTCGACCACGCACAAGACGGCCGACATCGTGAGCCGCACACAACTGCCAACCAGCATCATGCCACCCGGCCTACAGGCCACGATGACCCCGCAGGAACTGGTGGACATGATCACCTATCTCGCCAGCCTCAAGCAGGCCAAGCCGTAGCCCAACCGCTTTACAAACCGGCAGCACTTGGCCAAGCTGGCGCCATGCAAATCACTCGCTTGGCTCTGGCCGCATGCATCGGTTTTTCTGCCACCATGGCCCACTCCGCACCAATCACGTTCAAGGCACGTTCGCAGGCGCTCTCCGCGACTAGCGGCGGCAAGTATCAATCGGTCGAGTCCGAGGTCATCTGGGAGGCCGGCAAAACTGCTGTCATTGTGGTCGACATGTGGGACGACCACTGGTGCCCCAACGCAGCCAAGCGCGTGGTCGAGATGGCCAAGCCGATGAACGCCATCATCAAGCAGGCTCGCGAGAAGGGTATGCTCATCATTCACGCCCCCAGTTCAACGGTCGATTTTTACAAGGGCACACCGGCTCGCAAGCGTGCGCAAAATGCTCCCAGCGCCAAGCCACCCAAGCCGCTTTCCAAGGACGTCCGCTGGGGAACCAACTGGTGTTGGCCGGACAAGTTTCGCGAGACCGAGCTGCCGATTGATGACACCGACATGGGCTGCGATTGCGAGGAGGAATTTCCCATCCGCGAGGCGTGGACGCGCCAGATCGACCTCATCGAGATCGACGACGAGCGCGACGCCATCACCGACAACGGGCAGGAAACCTACAACCTGCTCGCGCAACACGGCATTGAAAATGTCATTCTCATGGGCGTGCACCTGAACATGTGCGTCCTTGGCCGGCCGGTCGGCATCCGGCAGATGGTCAACATCGGCAAGAATGTCGTCCTCATGCGCGACATGACCGACACGATGTACAACCCGAAAAAGCGGCCGTTTGTCAGTCACTTCGAGGGCACGGACCTCGTCGTGAAACACGTCGAGAAATTTTGGTGCCCCTCCATTACCAGTACGGCCATCAGCGGCAAGGCCCCGTTCCGGTTCAAGAATGATCCGCGCAAATAACGCCGAGTCCGTTGTCATTCCGGGCTTGAAAACCGACCGAGGTTCGTTACGTTCGCGCCCGTTTCTCGCAGAAACGAAGAACTGATCATGCCTTCAGGAAACGATCTTCGAAAGGGAATGGCCATCAAGCACAAGGGCGAGGTGGCTGTCGTATTGGAGTGTCAGCACCGCACGCCGGGTAATCTTCGCGCGTTTGTGCAGGCTACGCTCCGGAGTATTCGCACCGGTAAATCATTCGATATTCGGCTGAGTTCCACCGAGAAAATTGAGGTCGTCCCGCTCGATCATCGGAAGATGGAATACAGCTACCGGGACGGGGATGATTTTGTTTTCACCGACCCGGAGACCTACGAGCCGGTCACCATCACCCCCGACCTGATCGGCGACGCCGTGGATTACATGGTGGAAAACTGCCTCGTGGAAGTCACCTTCATCGAGGGGAACCCCGCCGTGGTCGAGCTGCCGTCGAGTGTGGTGCTCACCGTAACCGATGCCCCGGAAGGGGTGAAGGGCGACTCCACCACCAACGTGATGAAAACCATTACGCTCGAGACTGGGAAAAAAATTCAGGCCCCGCTTTTCATCAAGAACGGCGAGCGGCTGAAGGTCGACACGCGTGAAGGCAAGTACATGGAGCGCATTAACAAGTAGACTTTTTGGAACTTAATTTTTGAAGACACTCCGCTTGGCCAAGCGGGGTGTTTTTTTGGCCGCCTCGCTACAGGGGCTTCTCCAGCCTGGGCCGGTATTTGTATTTCTTGGCCAAAGCCTGGACGCTTCGAAGCGACTTCATCCCGCCCGTGCATGAGGCGTGCGACAGGCAGGCTGCGGCCGCACAAACGGCGGTCTGCAGACACTTGTCCAATTCCCAGCCCTCGTGCAGGCCAAGCAGCATTCCGGTAGCAAACGCATCTCCCGCACCAGCGGCACCGACAATTTCCTTGGCCGGAATGCGCAGTGACGACTGCAGGACGTCCTCACCCTTACGAGTCCGAACAAAACCGCCCTCGGGAAAATGGATCACCACCAGCTCGCCTACGCCAAGCTGTAGCAGTGCTCCAGCCGCATGGCGCAGTGCCACGGTGTCCAGCTTGCCGTCGTCCTGCCGAATCTTGAAACCAGTCGTCTTTCCTGCCTCGATTTCGTTCAGCATGCAGTAGTCGGTGTACTTCAGTGCCGGGGTGATGACGTCCGCGAAACGATCGCTGTCCTCGCTCACGGTATCGATGCTGGTCTTGAGGCCGGCTGACTGCGCCGCAGCCAGCAGCTTGGCTGCCTTGGTGCCAAATTTTTTATCCGACCCATCGAGTGCCTCCATCAAAAGCAGATAGCCGAGGTGGAAAAAGCGGGCCTTGATTTTCGAAAAATCGAGGTCACGACCGTCCCAGACTGCGTTGGCTCCCTGGTTGTGGAAAAACGTGCGGTTGCCGCCCTTGAGTTCCGTCATGACATCCGTGTAGGAGGTCGGCGCATCGGCTGTGGCGGTGAGGAATTTGGTGTCGATCTTGAATTTTTTGCAGTCGTCCAGGATTAGTTGGCCGAAGGCGTCCTTACCGACCAGCCCAGCTGCGGAAAGGGGCACGTCTGCCCCGAGTTTGGCCAAGTTTACCAGAAGATTGTAGGGTGAACCGCCGGTTCCCGTCACGGCTGCTCCGTGGATGTTGGCAAGTTGCTCCCGCTGAGGGTAGACATCGATCATTTTGACCTGATCAATGATCCAGTTTCCACCGGCGAGAATCCCTGAGCGCTTGGGGGCTTTTTTGGCCACGGACATTGCGAAAGACCAAAAAATGCCAACAAATCAGCCGCCTGGCCAGCCTTGAGTTGTTAAATCAACTCGAGGGTCCCGGCCTGAACCTTGACTGCAGCCGCTTGGCCGATGAAATCCAGCCGCAATAAAATGGTGGTCATCCCGTAGCGTTCCTCCACCCAGCCTTCGTGCCCTTGCAGCGGACCGGACTTGACGATGACCCGGGAACCGACCTCGATGGTGGGTTCCAGTCGAATTTCCACCTCCTGCTCCAGCGCAAAAAGGATGTCCTCCAGCTGATCCTCAAATTCCTGTTGATCGATGACATCCAGCATGTTTGCCACGTAGTTGCTTTGGATGGCCACCTTGCGGGATTCGTGGTTTAGCCGAAGAAAAACGTAGCCCGGAAAAAGCGGTTTATAGAATGAGACCTCTTTGCCCCGATATTTTTTGATGCTCTTGTACGTCAGCAGCGTGGTTGGGAAATTGTAAATTTTCCCGTGCTCGACGAGTTTCTTTTCGCAGCGCGGTCTTACG
>WTHH01000008.1 GCA_011523195.1 Verrucomicrobiales bacterium | reverse complement strand
GGGCGGTATAGCCGAACGGACTCGATGCGGTCGCCCGGGCCGGTTTCTATCTCGACAAATTCCGAGCGAGCGCCGGGCTCAAATCCGTCGGGCAATTTTGCAAACTGCGCTGGGATCGTGCTGTAGTGTTTCCAAATGTCCTGCCAGTCGCAGCGAAGCATGTCAGCGGCGTGGCGAATGGCATTGATCGGAGTCAGCGCGGAGCCGGCAAGATTTGGCGTTCCGGGCAACCGGACAATTTCCTCTGGTCCCACTTCAAGTTCGAGATGGCCGAGAGAGTATTTACCGGGTGTGGAACCGGCAGCGGCCATGGCGTCGGTCGTGTAATAGAGGGTGTCCCGGTCGATCAACCGGTGGAGGATGCGGAACAGGGCAGGGCTAACATGCCACCGGTCAGGGATGAGGCTGTACGTTAGGCCGGGTGTGTCGAGGCCACGCCATAAAATGTTGTCGTCACGCTTCATCTCTGCGGGACAGCCGTTGCCGAGATGTGTGAAGCCGGTAGAGCCACCCGCAGTGACACGCCGCATGATGTGCCCGGGCGCGTTCGTGTGGCCGATCGAAACCCGGAAACCAAGCTCGCGCGCTTTGGCAAATGCCGACAAGCCGCTTTCACGTTCCGGGGCCATCGTGAGCAGCACTGGATCGTCGCTGGTGATTTCCCGGATTTCCTCGAGCTGTTCCGGCGTGGGATCAAGCATCAGGTCGGGCGGATGTGCGCCGCAGTAGCCGGGTTCGGCTGAGAGGAACGGCCCCTCGATATGCCAACCAGCGATCGCTTGGCCAAGCGCTTGGTTGGCGTCGCGAAGCTGCTTGGCCTTGGCCAAGCGTCGGGTCATCGCCTCCCAGTCGTCGGTGATTAGAGTGAAAAAGAAACGACCGCAACCCGCTTGGCCAAGCGCATTTGTTGCATGGAGCAACTGTTCCGCCGTGAGGCCGTCTTGCTGAAAATCGATTCCGGCAAAGCCGTTGACTTGCAGGTCAACGAGAGGCGGCCCGATCCACTTGTTTTGTGCAGGCGGTTCGGTGGTGGGGGTGATGTCCGTAAAGATGCCGTTATCCCACTTGGCCAGGACCGGTTGACGGTCGAGGATATTCCAGGCGTGAACTTCGCCGTTGGCCATGGCGGGAGATTATTTTGAGAACGCTTCGATCAGGGTCAGGAAAACGCCGGCCGTCACAGCAGAACCGACCACCCCGGCGACGTTCGGCCCCATCGCAGCCATCAGCGGATTGACGCGCCCGTTGGTTTTGCCGGAGACGAATGACTGTACCACACGTGCGGCCATCGGCACGGCAGAAACCCCGGCTGCCCCGATACAGGGGTTGATTTTTTTTCCGCTTGGCAGAACGAGATTCAGCAATTTGGCGAACACGACACCGCCTGCCGTGCTCAGGCAGAATGCCACCATGCCAAGCGCAAGGATGGCGAGAGTGCTCCCTTTAAGAAACGCCGTGCCTTCCATTGTTGCGCCGACGATTAGGCCCAGAAAGATCGTGACGATGTTGATGAGGGGGCCGCTTGCGGTGGAGCTAAGGCGCTGGGTGACGCCGGATTCGCGAAGTAGGTTTCCAAACATGAGCATCCCGAGCAGCGGGCCACTCGCAGGAATAAACAGCACTGTGATCAAACATGTGGCGACCGGGAAAATTAACACTGCAGCTTTGGAGACGGGTCGCGCCTGTGGCATGTCGATCTCGCGTTCTTTTTGGGTCGTCAAAACCCTGATGATGGGAGGTTGAATTACCGGAACCAGTGCCATGTAACTGTAGGCAGCCACCGCGACAGCCCCGAGCAGATGGGGTGCGAGTTTTGCAGTAAGGAAAATAGTCGTCGGACCATCAGCCCCGCCAATGATACCGATGGCTGCCGCCTCTTTGACTGAAAACCCGAACAGGTAAAATGCGCCGAGTGCCGCGAAGAAAATTCCCAATTGAGCCGCAGCTCCCAGCAGGAAGGTGATAGGCCGACTGAGTAGCGGGCGGAAGTCAGTCAGGGCACCTACGCCCATGAAAATAATCGGTGGCAATAATTCCGCTTTGCTTACCGCATAATTGTAAATAAAGGCAAATAATGGCCATTTGTCTTTTGCGTCCACTGGATACAAGTCCTTATCGTTCGCCACCATTTCAGCACCCGGTATGTTCGCCAAGATTGCTCCGAAGCCGATTGGAACAAGGAGCAAGGGTTCGAAGTTCTTACGTATGGCAAGCGTGATCAGGATGCCGCCTACGATGAACATCAAACCATTTTGCCACTCCAAGCCGACGAAGCCTGAACTGTCGATCAGTTTTTCGAGGATCTCCATTTTAGGATTCGATACTTAGAATGGGTTTTCCGGCGGAGACCTCGTTGCCGATGGAGGCGTGGACGGCGGACACTCGACCAGCGCAGGGCGCTTTAACGTCGTGCTTGGCCTTCATGGCTTCCACCGCTGCAACCACCTGACCCTGTGTCACGGTGTCGCCCACCTTGACGTTGACTTCAACCAACTCGACGTTGCCTTCGAATGGTGAAAATACATCGGTCGCCGCGCCACCACCTGCGGCGGCTGGTGCAGCTTGGCCGCTTGCCGGGGCAGGGGCTGCAGCAGATGCCGGTGGCTCGACAACGACTTCGTAGGTTCGGGTGTTGCCTCCCTCGGTGACGGTGACGGAAGTCCTTGTCGGGGCTGTGATGGCAGCGGCCGCCGGGGAGTCGCTCTCTTCCTTTTTGAGGGGGAGGGTGATCTTGGAACGATTCTCCAGCAGGCGGATCCCTTCGTTGAGTTCCATGTTTTTGCCGGGAACAATTGCGGCCGCGACGAGAAACTTGTTTTCGTCCGTAACCTCCAGTCCGCGCTCTTTTAGTGCGGCTTCGGCTTCGACGAGCGTGTCCGGTGCCTCCTCGAGTGGGTCGCCATCGAACGGCGGCATCTCGAGTTTTTCGGCAGCAATCTTGACCACCTCTGGATCGGGCGTCAGCGGCGGTCGGCCAAAGTAACCCAGAATCGATTTGCCGTAACCGGCATCAATCTTTTCCCAACGACCGTGTAGGACGTTGTTGAACGCCTGCAGCCAGTACTGCTGGCTACCCGGGGTGACACTGGTCCAGCCTCCGCCGGCGCGAACAACTTCGGGGAACTCGGCCAGTACATCACTGTACTTGTCGAGGATACCGGCGGATTTCATCATGTGCACGTTCGGGCCGATGGCGCCGCCGGGCATTGGGAAGCCAACCACACGGGCGTCTGCCGAGGTGGTGACTGGGTTGAATTCGTATTCGCTCAGGCCCTTGTTCAGGATGGACTCAATCTCGTCCATCTTGTCCGGATCGATATCGAGACTGTAACCGGTTCCCTTGAGAGCGTGCGCCATGGAGCGGACGTCCGGCTGCGAGGTGCCGGAGGCCAACGGGCGCACGGCCAGATCGATGCTGTCCACGCCACCCGCGATGCCGGCCATGTAACAGGCCACGGCGGTGGAGGCGGTGTCGTGCGTGTGCTGCACCAATGGAATCTCCGGCGGGAGGATTGCCTTGATGCCCTTGGCTGTCTCGTAGCAGGTATGCGGGTCAGTTGTGCCGGAGGCATCCTTGAGGCAAACCGAGTCAAAGTGAATGTCGCGCTTGAGCAGTTCGCGGACGATGTTGATGTAAAACTCCGGCGTGTGCGCTTTGTCGGACTTGAACGGCAAGCCCATGAGCGCGACGCAAACCTGATGGTGCATGCCGGAGTCGACAATCGGCTGGCCGGTTTTGACCAGATTGTCGACGTCGTTCATGAAGTCGAAGTTGCGGTCGATTGTGGTCCCGTGCTTGTGCATCAGCTTGGCCTGCAGCGCTAGGGTGGAGGTGCGCTGGGTGGTCAGGGTGACGCCGGAGGCTGAGCGGGTGAGAATCTGCAGGTCGGCGTCCGGGCCGACTGTCTTGCGGATTTCAGCCATGCACTTGAACGGATCTTCGCCCACGTAAAAAAACGGAGCCTGAAACCGGGCGCCGCCGCCGAATTCGAAGTGGCGGATGCCGGCTGCGGCCGAGGCCTCGATGGCAGGGAGTATGTCTTTCAGCCGCGTTTTGCCTCCAAAGACACTTTGGAGACCGTCGCGGAACGGGGTGAACATCACCCGGATTTCTTTTTTCTTTTCAGTGAAGATCATTGAGCTGAACGGAAAGGGTAAAGATTGCTGGGGCTACGGTTTGACTTCGCGAATCTCGGAAACACGGCAGCCAGGGAACGCCTTGGTCACCGCCTGTCGTACGGCCTCCTCGGCGCCGGGGTCCGGCAGGTCGACGGCCTTTACTGGAAACAGTTTGCAAATGCCGGCAATCACGCCCGCGAGTAATGACAGGATGACGAGGACTGCGACAAACGCAATCGCACAGATAAGTAACAGATCATTTTCCATCTTAACGGCCGGTTTTTTCCGGAAAGGCCGGGCAATGTACCGCAACCGGCGGGCGGGTTTAAGCCCAATTTTCGATTATTTCGTTACGCTTGACCAAGCGCTTGGCCAAGCGTTAACCTTCTTTATTATCGCGGGCAACGAGGGTGTTTCGTTGGGCGAATGACTCGACCGGTTCGGGATAATCCAGTGTGTAATGCAGGCCTCGGCTTTCCTCCCGCAGGAGGGCTGACTGGACGATCAGCTCGGCGACGGTGGCGAGGTTGCGCAGTTCCAACAGGTCGCTGGTGACGGTGAAATCCCAATAGTACTCTTGAATCTCCTCCTGGAGGTGCTTGACGCGGGAGAGTGCGCGCTTGAGCCGCTTGGTTGTACGGACGATTCCGACGTAGTCCCACATCATGCGGCGTAGCTCGTCCCAGTTATGGGAGACGACGACCATCTCGTCCGCGTCTGTCGCGTCGCCCGAATGCCAATCGGGGAGCGGCGAGTCGACCACTGGAGCAGGGTGGGCCAACGCATGCGCGGCTGCGCGGTGCGCGTAGACCAGTGCCTCGAGCAGGGAGTTGCTCGCCAGGCGATTGGCTCCGTGTAGGCCGGTGCAGGAAACTTCGCCGATTGCGTACAGACCGGAGATGCCGGTTTCGCCGTCGTGGCTGACCTGTACCCCTCCGCACTGATAGTGCGCGGCCGGGACGACCGGGATCGGTTCCTTGGTGATGTCGAGGCCGAATTGGAGGCAGGTTTGGTAAATGTTCGGGAAGCGATCAATGATGGCACGGGCCGACTTGTGGGTGATGTCGAGCAGCACGTGGTCGTCGCCGGAACGCTTCATCTCGCTATCGATCGCACGCGCCACGACATCTCGCGGCGCGAGAGACTTGAGCGGATGCACGCCCTCCATGAACGATTCGCCCCGGAGGTTCAACAGTTCGCCGCCTTCGCCGCGTACGGC
>WTHH01000528.1 GCA_011523195.1 Verrucomicrobiales bacterium | reverse complement strand
GCCCAAGCCGAGTCTTGCCATAAATTTCGAGCAAGGGCCGCTCAAGCAAACGCAGGTCAAGACGGACATTGCTCTGATAGGGAAAGGTTTTTTGCAGGTACAGGATCCACAGGGGAACAACCTTTTTACAAGGGACGGTGAATTGAAAATTTTGCCCTCAGGCCAGCTGGTAACCAAGGAAGGATACGACACTGGCCTGCAGCTTAACGATCCCAACCAAGTGCAGTCTCTGGTGATTGCCAAGAATGGAACAGCAAGTCAGGCCGGTGAAGTGATCGGGCAACTGCAGTTGTTTGCGTTCAATGATCCCTCAAATCTGACACGTATCTCCGGGGCATACTACAAGGCGAACCCGGCCGACATGGGGATGCCCATGGCGGATATCGACCGAGATACCGAGGGGTTCACCGAGATTGAGCAGGGTTTTCTTGAACAGTCCAACAGCACCTCGTTGACGGAGATGACCAGTTTAATTCGTTCCATGCGTCACTTTGAGGCCAACCAAAAAGTGATTCAGGCGCACGACCAGAGACTGGGGCAAACCATTAGCACACTCACAGCCACGCAATAATAATTAAAGAATATGATTCGAGCACTATATACCTCCGCGTCCGGGATGAACTCCCAGCAGATGAATCTGGATCTCATCGCCAACAACTTGGCCAACGTCAACACTACCGGCTTCAAGAAAAGCAAAATCGAGTTCCAGGATTTGCTTTATCAGAATAAAAAAGCCGAAGGTGCAGAGGCTGGTGATGGCAATATGACACCTTCAGGCATTCAGATAGGCCATGGTTCTAGACCTGTATCTACGACAAAAATTTTTACTGATGGAGATCTGGTTGAAACAGGTGAGCAAACAGATTTGGCAATTCATGGTGACGGTTTTTTCGAGGTTCAAATGCCAGGAGGCCAACAAGGTTATACTCGGGATGGTAGCTTTAAGGTAAGTGCAGATGGTGCGGTTGTTACAAGTGAAGGGTACCCTCTGAATATTGGTCTTGATAATATACCAGCGGAAGCAATCAACATTGGAATTGCCTCAACTGGTGAATATACTTTTTTCAATCAACAAGGTCAAAATATCGGCAATGGAAATATTCAGTTGACTCGATTTATAAACGCATCTGGATTGCAAAATATTGGCCGAAATATATTTATTGAAACCCAAGCTTCAGGCCCGCCGGAGCAAGGCCAGCCAGGTCAAAATGGTTTCGGACAGTTGGCTCAAGGATATCTTGAGATGTCTAATGTTAAAGTTGTTGAGGAAATGGTGAATCTGATCAAGGCCCAACGGGCCTATGAAGTGAACTCAAAGGCCATTCAGGCTGCAGATGAGATGATGCAGCGTAGCAATGCCATCAAGCGTTAATAGAGGGAACTTGCTTAAATGAAGGGCAACCAACACCATTATATAATCAAAGCGTTATCGGTTTCCGCCTTGTTTTTTTTACTTGGCCAAGCGCGTGCGGACTTTGTGCTCAAAGCCGAATGTGAGGTTGGGGTTGATGGCGTTTACTTGTCGGATGTCGTTGAGGCTGCCAAGGGTGACCCAATACCTGCAATTCATCTCGATGTATCACCGAGGTGGGGATCTGTCCGCGAGTACGCCGCTGATGAATTGATGAAACTCATTCAGACCCGTGCTCAGGCGGTTCATGTTCGTGCTGGTGCACAGGGCAATGTTCGAGTTGTTCGAAAGGGGCGTGCCCTTAAAGAGGCCGAAGTACTTCAAGCGCTGAAGGATGAAGTTGCAAGATCCCCTCTTTATGCGGGTGGTGAGTTGGAGATGATATTTTCTCGTGAGTGGAGATCGTTGATGATCCCGGATGGCTCGCTTGAATTGAAATTAGTCTCCAAATTGAATTATCGAACTCCGCAAACAACAATGAGATTTCAGTTGCTGGATGCGGGGGTGCCGATTGGGTCGTTCAGCGCGTATGTCAAAATGGCCTTGTGGAAGGATGTCTGGGTTGCGAGTGGCTCAATCAATCGCGGGACGCTATTGCCGGAGGCCAAGCTGGAGCGGCAGCGGATGGATATCATCAAGAACCGTAGAGATTTGTGGGACGGCAATCCTTCGGACAGTCGATTTTGGTTTCAGGAGGTAATCTCGCCGGGCCGTTTGATTTACGCGCGATCCGTTGGGATGAAGCCTGTTGTTCGTCGTGGCGGCTTGGTCAAGGCGGTGGTGACGAATGGTTCGCTGACGGTGAGCGCGAACGTCAAAGTGCTGGAAGATGGTGCGCCGGGGGACGTTGTGCGTGTGCAAAACTTGGTCACCCGCAAGGAACTGATTGGAGAGGTAGTTGATGAGAATACAGTCAAAATTAGAAATCTTTAGGACGGGGTTGTCCCTGTTAGTGTTGGCGGTGTTTGCGCTTAGCCAAGTGCAAGCCGATTCGCTTTGGAGTAATGAGACGGCGGTTTCACTGTTTACAGATCATAAGGCCAAGCGAGTGGGGGATATCATCACAGTGCTGGTTCAGGAGAATAATTCTGCTTCCCGTAACTCCAGCACGAAGACGGAAAAAAAGGGCGACATCAGTGCGTCGATCTCGAGTTTCGTCACAGGCAATATTCAGAACAAAATTTTCTCTAATAATACTGGTGATGATAACGCTTCTCAGTTGCCTAAACTTGAGACTACATCGCAGAACAAATTCGAAGGCTCCGGTGCGGTCAACAATTCCGGCAGCATAAACTCGCGTTTTGCAGTGCGTGTCGTGGATGTGTTGCCGAATAAAAATTTGATCATCGAGGGTGTGCGACGTACTTCGTTTTCAGGGGAAAGCCAGACCATCATATTGCGTGGTACGGTGCGTCCTCAAGACGTGACCCCTGTTAACACGGTGGTGAGTTACAACCTTGCGGATGTGTCGATCCGGTTCAAGGATGAGGGTGTGGTCAATGACAGTCAAAAGAAAGGCTGGTTCGGTAAACTTTGGGACAAAGTATCCCCATTTTAATTTAACATGTTGAATTTCTTGTCATCACTGGTGAGGAAATACCGCAGCAATTTTAAGGTGTTGGAAGTGTTGCGGAATTGCGTCCAAAAGCGGACCCTTCGATTAGGCGCGAGGGGCTTTGCTTTCATCGATTCGTTGTCGTTTATGAATCGTACTCCGGTGATGGCAAGTGCTTTACACCTAGTTATGGCGCTTGGTTCCGTGGCAATGGTACAAGCGCAGGCACAACCCGCCGGTGGTTCGGCAGCGACGGCAGCACAAGCCAATGCCGCCCAGGTAACGCCTCCTTATGATGGTTCCAACCTCAGCGTTCAAGTTCGGGACTTATGTTTTGTTTTGGGCGCGAGGGATAACCAATTGGTTGGCTACGGGATTGTCTCGGGCCTGGCGGGAGACGGTGACAAGGATCCTGAATTTACACTTCAGGCTGTGGCGAACATGCTCGAACGCTTTGGGTTAACGCTGCCGCCCTCTGCATTGACTTCAAAAAATATCGCAGCCGTTGTGTTGACGGCAGACATTCCGCCTTTTGTCCGGAGCGGATCAAGAATTGATGTTCATGTGTCGGCGATGGGCGACGCCCGTTCGCTGCATGGCGCTGTACTGGCGAGGACTCCTTTGCTTGGGCCGGATGGAACAGTTTATGCCGTGGCACAGGGGCCGGTGGCAGTGGGTGGTTTTATCGGTGGAATACCGGGGCCAGGCGGTGCGAGCGTGCAAAAGAATCATCCGACCAGCGGACAAATTGTTCGGGGAGCGGTGGTTGAACGTGAAATTCCCGTGACTTTTGTTAAGGAAAAGAAGCTCGAGTTGATAATGCGGCAACCTGATTTTGTTAATGCGAATGCGGTTGCAGATAAAATTAATAAAACGCTTAGGTCGGATGAGGTGGTAGACCAGGTGGCCAGCCCGGCCTTGGCCAAGGACGGTTCCACAATTCAGGTCATGATTCCGGATAATTATACGGCGGATCCCGTACGTTTTCTCGCTCTGATCGAACAATTGCCCGTGACAGTAAACACCCCAGCTAGGGTGGTGTTAAACGAACGCACCGGGACGATCGTTGCGACCTCGCGTGTGGCGGTATCCAGTTGTGCCGTGGCGCACGGCAATATTATCGTAAATATTGCCCAAGGTTATGACATTAGCCAACCGCAGGTGCCCTTGGCCGGAGGTGCCCCGGTACTATCCCCGGCAACAGATATTGTTATCAACGAGGGTGAAGGCATGCTCACTCCGTTCAGGAGCATGCCTACGGTGCAGGATGTGGCCAAGTCGTTGAACGCGCTTGGTGTAACTCCGCGTGATATGATGGCTATTTTTCAGGCGATGAAACAGGCGGGGGCGTTGCAGGCGGAATTAATTTTGAGATAGGAAAAAACCATTTGATACAGGCATCCACAGCAGCCGCAATTGGACTTGGCCAAGCCGACAATGTCGACTTGGCCCAAGTCGCATCTAATAGCCAACTTTCTGATGATGAAAAATTGAAGGTCGCGGCGAGGCAGTTTGAATCAATGTTAGCGCGTCAAATACTCAAGGATGCCTATAAACCAATTCTTGCGAATGGGCTGGAGATGAATGGAGTGTCTGCGGAAATTTATCGTGATATGATTGTTCGCCAACTTGGGGATGCGGTTGGCAAAACTGGAGCATTTGGAATTTCGACAGCACTCCAGGGGCAATTGGCGGCCGAGCGCTTGGCCAAGCCGGAGGATAAAGGGGGGCAGGAATGAAGGAGAAAATGGACAACTTGGTTCAGGGATTACGAGAGGAACTGATTCAATACGGTGAAATGCTGACCCTGTTAGAGGAGCAACAGGAGATGATTATAAATCGATCAGCCGATGGGTTGATCCAAAACTTGACGGCGATTCATTCGCAGATGGCGGAGATTGCCAAGGTGAGGGACAAGCGGGATGAACAGCGCCATGACTTAGCCAAAGAACTGGATCAGGACGGCGATATTTCCTTTCGGGATCTGATCGGCTTCTTGCCAAGCGAGTACCAATCGCTGACGCAGGCACTGTTGGATGAGGTAAATGGCCTCCTTCAGAAAGCCAATCAGCGGATGAGGCAGAATCATCTTCTCTTGTCCCGGTCGCTCGATTTTATGCAGCAATTGATCCAAAGCTTGTTCCCAACCCAAGCTGGGCAGACCTACGATCAAAGCGGCCAGATAGGTGCGGGGTATATACCGCAGCGAACCACGTATGAGACGCTGATTTAAAATCAACCCATTACGGGTTATAAGATATGCCATGATTAACCGGGAGCATCATTATGGCGCGGTTATCTTGACAGATGAACAAGGGAGCCAACAAGTTCGCCGGAACGACCCTGGTAAATTGATGTACTCCAGCCTATGCCCACAAGCGTATAAAGCTATAATC
>WTHH01000475.1 GCA_011523195.1 Verrucomicrobiales bacterium | reverse complement strand
ATTTATTGGTGTACCACATTGGGCTTATCAGCTATGGCCCTGCAGGCTTTCAATCTGACTAATTTGCTGGCTAATCTGGCCCTTGCCGAGGCCTGAATCGGTTCAGTTTTCGGCAGAATTGGTTAGCGGATGTTAGCGAACATCGGCTGAACGAGTTGAGTTAGTTGCGTAAACCACTGATTACCAATCGGGTGCACTCGTGGTGGAATTGGTAGACACGCAACCTTGAGGTGGTTGCGCCCCTAAAGGCGGGAAGGTTCTAGTCCTTTCGAGTGCACCATTTTTTCTTCGACAATGATTCTTCAGTTGTTCGCAATCGATCGGTGGTTGCTCGTTCATCCGACTACGTCCTCCTCCACAATACAATCGGCATAAACACGGTCATAGTATTCTTCCAAGTGAGATTAGATTTCTGAACAGACAGTTGTAAAATCTCTCAACCGCTCACGGGACAAAACACCGTCCGCATTGGAATTGTTGTAAGCCAACGGGAGACTTCCGGGATAACCGTTGTCCTCGCTTGGGCTCCGCTTGGCCAAGCGCACTTTGTAGTGCGCCGACAGAGCGAAGCGTCGACGGCGCTTTAAACCCGGAACCGAGAACCTCAAAACCGTTCAACCGTAAAAAGCTGAGTCGCGCTTCGCTTACCAGCGCAGTCCATACCCTGAATTTGGCCAAGCGCTTGGCTCCGTTCCTATCTTTTTGCCTCGATGGCTTGGGCGGCCTCTGGCCAGGTGGGGTGATTAAACTCGAAGCCAGACTCGAGCAGTGTGCCCGGCACCACGCGGCGGCTCTTCAGCAATAGCTCGGTCTCGGTGCGCATGAAGAAAGCCCCGATCTCGAGCATCCAACTGGCCGCGGGCAGGCCAAGCTTTGCGCCGCAGGCAGCGCGCAGGGCCTTGAGGAATTCGCGGTTCGGCATCGGGTTGGGCGCGCACATGTTGATGGCTCCCTCGAGAGTCTCGTGTTCGATGCACCAATTGATGATACGCAACAAATCATCGACGTGCAGCCAACTTACGTATTGGTTGCCCGGCCCCTGCGTACCGCCAAGGCCCAAACGAGCGATGTTTCGAAACGCCTCGTATACCCCTCCCCTTCCTGGGCCGAAGACCATCGGCAGCCGCATGGCAATTCGCCGGGTGGCTGGAGTGGCTGCAGCAAACAACGCTGCCTCCCAGCGGTTTACGACGTCTACGGAGAATTCCCACTTGTCCCGCGGTTTGCCCGGCTCGACCTTGTCCACCTCGCCGGTGGCCTCGTCCATCGGCCGGTCAAGCGCGTGCCGATATACTGTCGCGGAGCTGGCATTGAACCACACGCCGGGTGGTCGCCTGGCCTGGGCGATGGCCTCGCCGATCACCTGCGTGGAAAACTCGCGTGAGTCGTAAATCTGCTGGCGATTCCTTTTTCCGTAACGGCAGTTCACGGTGCGGCCGGCGAGGTTGATCACCACGTCGGCGCCGTCGAGTTCCTCCGCCCACGTGTCGAGGTTGGCACCGTCCCACCAGACGGTGCGCGAGTTATCGTCGGTTTTTTCTTCGCCCCGGCTGAGGATGACAACCTCCGCGCCCCTGGCCGAGAAGTGTCGGGCGAGGTGGGAGCCGATGAAGCCGCTACCGCCGGGGATTACAATTTTTTGACTGCCTACCGTCACGCTTGGCCAAGTTTTCCACAACTCGGGGCCAAGCGCATCAAAAAATCGAATTAGCCAGACGCTTGACCAAGCGGTGAAGTCCTTAATAAAGACGCAGATGAACGCAAATTTGCAGGATTGAAATTGTTCTGTGAAAATCCGTGAAATCCGTGTCTCACACCCGAGAACGGCTGGGACAGCCGTCCCTACCTTGACCCAGGTTTGGACTGCGGTGGTAAACGCACTCCAAATGAACGCTTGGCCAAGCGGTGGTGGGGTGCGTATCGTTCCGGCCATGTTGGATTCCCTGACCAAACAATTGACCGATGGCGGCTCGCTCAGCGCCGAGCAGGTTTGCGATGCGATCGGCGGCCTGACTGATGAAGCCGTCACTCCTGAGGCTAAGGCCGATTTTCTGACCGCGCTGGCCGACAAGGGCGAGACGCCGGAGGAGATCGCAGCGTTCGCCAGTGAGCTGCGCGACAAGGCTCTGCCCGTGCCGCTGGACGACGAGACGCGCGGGCGCGAGATGCTCGACGTCTGCGGTACCGGCGGCGACAAGCTGGGGACGTTTAATATCTCCACCACCGTGGCGATCGTGGCGGCGGCGGCCGGGGTGACGGTGGCCAAGCACGGCAACCGGGCGATTACCTCCAAGTCCGGCAGTGCCGACGTGCTGGCCGCGCTGGGCATCCCGACCGAGTTGACTCCGGAGCAGGTGGCGGCCGGACTGCGGGATCACGGTTTTGCGTTCATCTTTGCGCCCGGCTACCACCCGGCGTTCAAGCACATCATGCCGGCGCGCAAACTGTGCGCCGAGCGGAGTCAGCGCACGGTGTTCAATTTCCTCGGGCCACTGCTCAACCCGGCGCGACCCACGGCGCAGCTCATCGGCGTGCCCAAGGGCGAACTGTGCGAGCCGATCGGCCGTGTGCTGCAGTCGATCGGCATCCGGCGTGGCATGGTCGTCAACGGCCGCGCGGGCGACGGCGCGATGGATGAGCTGTCGACGCTCGGCGAAAACACGATCGCAGAGTTTTATCAGGACCGAGGCTTCACGGTGAGCCGCGATGAGCCGGAGTTGTTCCCGCTTCAGCCGGCTACGCTCGACGACCTCAAGGGAGGCGACGCGGAGGCAAACGCCGCCACCATCCGTGCCATCCTAGCCGGAGAGGATCGCGGCCCGCGCCGGGACGCCGTGTTGCTCAACGCAGCCCACGCGCTGTTCGTCGCGGCTAAAACCGACACGGCTCTGGAAGGCTGGGAGCTGGCCGCCTCTGTCATTGACGACGGCATGGCCAATCGCAAATTAGATGAGTTGACCGGAGCGTAGTTTTTTTTATTTTAACCGCATGCAAAATATCACCTACGAGTTCAAGGCGGGTGACAGCAGTGTTTATGCGGTTGACGAAGCCCAGATTATCGACTGGGTAAACCAGAAACGGATGGATGGGAATTCACTCATCCGCACCCTTCCTGACGGTGAGTGGACCCCTCTCAGTCAGGTGGATGAACTCCGCCACGTTTGCCATCAGGCCGCTGCCAGCGTCGCACAGGCCCTCCAACCATCCACTCAACCGGCCCCGAATTCATCGCACGCCCACTCCCCTCCGAACCATGATGTACAACCGGGCAAACTTCAGGCGGTTGCCGTTATGTCTTTGGTCGGCGGCATCATGTCGCTTTTAGTTTGCGCCGCCATAGCAGCATCAACCTTTTTTATATGGATAACGTGGATTTATTCCCTCGTCCTTGGAATCATGGCGATCATTTACGGCTCTCAAATGTTGGGAAAAAACTCGGTTCAAGGATTTTCCTCTGCAAAGACGATCGCCATCATGCAGATTATCAGCATCATTAGTTGCGACTTCGTAAACCTATCAATGGGAATTGTGTCGTTGGTATTCCTAAACGATGACGAAGTGAAGGCATATCTCCGAAACCGTGGCTTGTCATTATGAGCAGCCAATACAAAATCAAGGGAGAGGACAACCAGGAGTTCGGGCCGGTGAGTGCGGACGAACTACGGTCTTGGATCGGCCAAAACCGTTGCAACCTGAACACGCTGGTGGAGGCGGATGGCAGCGGTAACTGGGTGAAACTGGGTTCACTGGCCGAGTTCTCGGCAAACTTTGCTTCACCCCAACCGACTGCTGAGCCCAAGGGCGACGGAGGGGTGTCCACAGTCATACCGTACAATAACAAGCCGGCGTTGATTGCGTACTACCTCGGTGTCTTTTGCATCGCCTGCCCTCCCTTGCTTTGCCTGCCGGCTATGATTCTGGGCATCAAGGGACTGAAAAACGTCAAGGCCAACCCGGAGGTGAAGGGCACGGCGCATGCGTGGATTGGGATCATTTCAGGGACTGTTTTCCTGCTCCTGTCCATTGCGGTGTTTGTGCTGATTGGCAAGGGAATGTCACGTGGCTGAACGTGATCGCATGCCCCCCCTTCGACTTTTTCTCTTGTTCGGTATTCCGCTGACCATCATCGGCGGAGGAGTGGCACTGTTTTTTTTAAACCCGAGCGAGCATTCATTTTTCCCGAAATGCGCGCTGTATATGGCTACTGGCTTTTCCTGCCCCGGCTGCGGCTCGACCCGTGCGCTTTATCAGCTCACGCACGGGGACGTACTCGAGGCGTTGCGGCTCAACCCGGGGTTAATGGCCCTTATTACCCTCGGGCTCACGGACTATGTTCGTTTTGTGGTGTCGGTGATTCGCGGCAACCCTTTTCAAACCCTTTTCGGGAGGCTCAAGCTACTTGGCGCTCTAATGGGAGTGATGCTGGTTTATGGCGTAATCCGGAATCTGCCCTGGCCACTGTTTGAAAGCTTAGCCCCGTGAACTGGCGCCTGGCCAAGCAGTTTCCAGTTTTATCTCGCTTGGCCAAGCGCTTGGCCGTTTGAATGGCGCAGTGCCAAGGGAGTACGCCCTCAAGTCATTCCGCGCGCCGGTCGAGCTGAACATCGACTACGAGGCGGAGCTGAATGCCCAGCAGCTAGCCGCCGTGACGGCCACACCGGGGCCGGCGCTGGTGCTCGCGGGCGCGGGCGCGGGCAAGACGCGCACGCTGACCTACCGCGCGGCGTACCTGCTCGAGCAGGGAATCCCGTTCGATCGCATCCTGCTGCTGACTTTCACCAACAAGGCAGCCCGCGAGATGATGGAGCGCGTGCAGGACCTGATCGGCGGCGACACTTCCGGGCTTTGGGGCGGCACGTTTCACTCGGTCGGCCATCGCATCCTGCGCCGCAACGCCGAGGTGATCGGCTACCCGCCAACATTCACCATCATGGATCGCGAGGACGCCAAGGACCTGATGAGTGCGGCGATCGCTGACGCCGGAGTGGACACCAAGGCGGTGCGTTTCCCCAAGCCGGACCTGCTGTGCGACATCCTGTCTATGTCGATCAACACCGGCATGGAGCTGCCGAAGGTGATGGAGGAACGGTACTTTTATTTTGAGAGTTTGACGGAGGACATCGCCCGGGTGCATGCCGCCTACGCCAAGCGCAAGCAGGCCAACGGCGTGATGGATTTCGACGACCTGCTGAACCAGTGGCTGCGGTTGTTACGCGAAAACGAGGAGGCGCGTAACTACTTTCAGGCCAAGTTTCAGTTCATCCTCGTCGACGAATATCAGGACACGAACCACGTACAGTGCGAGTTGATCGACCTGCTCGGCGGCCGGCATCACAACATCATGGCGGTTGGCGACGACTCGCAG
>WTHH01000106.1 GCA_011523195.1 Verrucomicrobiales bacterium | reverse complement strand
TATCGGAGATAGACGCTCCGGTTGGCAAATGCGGGGTGGGACCAGACCAGCATTCTGCCGCTGACCTTGTGGGTCGGCTCGATGAGTTTGACCCGACTAATCTCATCGTATCCGCCTGGTCGTAGATTGGTGATGATCAACTCCCCCAGATCATTTGCCAGAAAATATCGATCTCCCTGCTTTACCGTGAACACGTTCCCCCAACTGATGGGCCGCTCCCCTCCTGAGGCGGCGAAAGTGTTCCAGAGTTGCTTTCCATCCGACAGGCGCGCGCAGATGTACTTACCACCGGGGCCACAGCCGTAAATGTGACCATCAACGATGAGCGCCGTGTTGTGAACGCCGGCGATTCCCTTGCGGGTCGTTCCCTTCCAGGCAACCTTGGCCGAGTTGCCATCATCCGAAACGTCGATACAGGCTGAAACTCGGTTAAAACTCATGATGAAAACCTGATTGCCCGAGACGACCGGCTGGCCGATTGACATGGCGTAGGTCGGTTTGATCGGCACAGACCAATACGATTTACCTGTGGATGGGTTCAGTGCCACGATTGCATCACTATGCCAGATTAGGAGTTGGCGTTTCCCTCCGAGGGTGTGGATGACAGGTGGACAGTACCCGGGCTGACTGGCATTCAGCGCGCGCCATTTTTCGACTCCGGTATTTTTGTCAAATGAGACAACGGTGGAATCCTGGCCGCCAACAACGCAGATCAACCGGTCACCATCCACCAGGGGATGCGAGGAGGTGCCCCACTCCGGAATTTTTAACCCGTAATCCTTTTTAAAATCCCGGCCCCACTTAACTTTGCCGTCTTTCGCGTCCAAGCAAACCAAATGCCCCTCTGCGCCGAGCGCGTAAACCCGATCGCCATCCACCGTAGGTGTAACTCGCGGACCGATGGCGTATGCCGCGACAGTCGTGTAATCACAATCCCATTCGTGGACCCATTTAACGCTGCCGTCCTTTTCCTCCAAACAGACAACACGCTCCGTGCCCGGCAAAAGTTTGCGGACGAAGTTGATGTTTCTGGGAGGCGGACCGTCGTGAAGAAACTTCGCCTTCTCAGGGTCAACCGGCTTGGCCCAGCGGTCCATCACGTAGACCTTCCCATTGGCCACCGACGGCCCGGAGTAACCTCCTCCCAGCGACGACTTCCAGCGTAACGCCGGCCCCTTGGCCGGAAACTTATCGATGATACCGGTCTCCTTCCAAATTGCGTTACGTTCGGGCCCAAGCCATTGCGGCCAATCGTCCGCTTGGCCAAGCGCTGGAGCCATGCACAGTCCGATCAAGACCCATTTCAGGACCGCTCTTTTGTTGAATTGTCTCACGATTTATTCCCCTCGCAGTAGATGCTTATCGAACCAATCCCCAAAACGTTTGATCTCCTCCGGCTTAGCCTTCCATCCGTGATTTTTACCGGGCATGGTGAGCAACTCGGCCTCGACTCCCTCCGCAGATGGATCACCATCCTGACCATCCGTCCCCTGTAACAACGTCAAGTGCCCACCCGCAGATCCCCCGAACATGCCAATGTTGGCGGGATCAATCTTATAATGCTCGGCATGATGACGAATGAAGCGAACCGCCCGGTGCATATCCTCACGGATCTCCGGTACTGTAAACTTGGGCTGACTGCCATGAACCACCGCGAACACGGTGTACCCTCGTTTTAGCAATTCCAGGAACGTGCCCCGATCCATTACCTTGTGAATATTGTCATGAGAACTGAACCACCCACCGCTAAAAGCAAAGATAACACCTCGATTGTTTTGTTTGGCAGGAGTAATGACGTCCATCGTCAAGGCGACTCCGTGTTTTCGGCCGTAAATAACTTCCTTAGTTCGCTCGTAATCCGCACCATTAACATTTATCGCCAAACAGAACAGGACTCCCAAGATGGCGATTTCCTTAATCCAGTGACTTTTCATTTTTGTACGGCGAGAGAGTTCGATGTATTGCTGATATTTGCAAGAAACAAGCCCTGTAAAAAAGGAAGCCCAGCAACGGTTCGGCATGTCCGTCACTGGGCCAGGAGGAACTGAGGTTTAAAACTCACTCAGAGTTGGTAGGGCGATATTGAATGACTGGCACCGATAGTCAACCAAAAACCGTTAAAAACGACTAAACCACCCACCCATGGCAGCAAACCGCTGCTTCTATAACGATATAGATTTATACTGCTGCCGATCTCAATTTGTGAATAAACTGTTAAAACACTCTGGAAAAACAAAAAATTAGCGTGTTTCAGAGGTGTCCATTTCGGTTGACCCTGGGATTTCGACCGAATGTTCATCATTTTGAGTTTCTTGTTGAACTTCTGACACCTTATCCGGTTTTTCCAGTTTGAGCGAAGTGGCGAAATCTATCTTACGGCGTAATGCTGGGATCTCTTTTGCAATGGCTTGCTCAAGTTTCTTAAGCAGTTTCCTTGATGATGAAGAGGCGGAGAGGCTTCTCAATCCATGTACGCGAATGATGTCGAGCACTCCCGGTTTTACTGCATCCCATATGGAATAAAGGTCAGCTCGTTTTCGCAGCGATAATTCATCTTTGTGCGCTCTTTTGAAAAAAACATCGAGCCCCTCTTCACTCGCGATAGATCGCCTGAGTTTGCGTAATGCATAGGATAAGATCAACCAAACCACGATGCTCAATGCGAGCACCGAACTCACAGCAATCCCGGGGGTGGTTAATGCATCCCAGTTCTTTTCAGCGAAGGCGATTTTCCACTCTGCGTTGAACCACCATGAACGTGTTAGCCAAGATGTCCCACCTATCAAAAGCAGTGAAACACAAATGCCAAGCCGAATTTTATTCGTGAGATGGTTATAGGCTGAGGCCACCTCAAGGCAGACGCTTGAGTGCACAGCCAGTCGCTTGGCTTGAATCAACAAACCGCTGACGAGGTTGTCTGCCCTACGGGCCGGTGCCCGCTTAATCTCGGCAATGATTTCTTCCCGTGATGCGTCGAAGTCACCCAGCGGGATGGTGTTCTTTTGATCGGCCTCACCTGTCGAAAGATCCGGGATATAGGTGGTGTAGATTCTCGGAGTGTCCTTGGTGGGGATGGTCTTGGAAAGATTCCAGCACAGCGTTCCGTAGGTGCGGGCGAAGTCGCGGATATGATCGAACAAGTCCACCTTGTTGAGGATGATCAGGAGCTTGTGTTCCAGTCCGACGAGTTGCTCGGTGAAAATGGAGATCGCCTCGCCGGTTGTCCCCGGCTTGTCGGGATCAAAAAAGAATAGAATCAAGTCTGCACTCTCGGCGAATCGGCGAACACTCTCCCGGAAGTCGTATCCTCGTAGTTGGCTTCCGCTAGCCGAGTCGATCATGCCGGGGCTGTCGATCAACGTGAGATGTCTCAGAATCTCTGCCGGGCAGGCCTTGTACTGCAGCTTGGCCAAAAACTCCGGGCCAAGGTCAGCCATGTTTTGATAGTCGAGATCGGGATGGGTGACGACGGTTTGGCCGTCCAGAGTTTCCTCGACCTCGCCGTGCGTGATAAGCGTGAACCCGTCATCTGTCGGCGCAAGGCCGGAGCGTTGAATCTCTGTCCCGGCCAAATGGTTGATAAAGGATGACTTTCCGGAAGAATGGTTTCCGAGGAACAGCACTCGCGGCGAGCCGGGCACGTCGCGGTCGCTGATCGGTAAGTGATAGTGGTAACGGCTGGCCAACAGGGAAAGAGTCGTGGCGTAGGTGGACCGTACGTTTCTTTCCAGTTTTATAAGATCATCCATGAAGGGCGGCCAAGCGGGCAGACCCTTTATAATCGAACCGCTTGGTTCACCAAGAAAAATGCGCTTGGCTAAGCGGGAAATGAGTTTAACCACGCTTGGCCAAGCGGTAGGTTTGGCGTGCATGACTTTGAAGGAGGAAATGACCGGCTTGGCCAAGCACGCCCGCTTGGCATCGCGTCAGTTGGCTGGCATGAGTGCGGCAGACAAAAACAGAGCGCTGCTCGCCATGGCCGATGCAATTGAGGACAACGCTTCTGCGATTCAGGCTGAGAATGCCAAGGACATGGTTGCCGGTGAGGAGATGGGGTTATCCAAGGCGCTGCTCGACCGCCTTTTGCTCGATGATGCGCGCATCGCCGGGATGGCGACCGGCCTAAGGGAAGTCGTTGAACTGCCGGACCCAGTCGGCCGGGTATTGGATGAGCGCGACCGGCCCAACGGCCTCAAACTCAGCAAAGTCGCCTCTCCCATTGGGGTGATTGTCATCATATATGAGTCGCGCCCAAACGTGACGGCCGATGCCGCCGGCCTCTGTTTTAAATCCGGCAACGTCACGATTCTCCGAGGCGGGAAGGAAGCAATCCATTCGAATCAAATTATCGCCCGGACGATGATCGATGCTGCGGTCGCCGTGGATCCTGAATTTCCGCTGAACGCCATTCAGGTAGTCCCCACCACGGATCGGGCCGCCATCCCTGAGTTGTTGTCCCTTAATGAATATGTAGACCTATGCATCCCTCGCGGGGGAGAAAACCTGATTCGAGCCGTGGCGGAGTGTTCGCGGGTTCCCGTGATCAAGCATTACAAGGGCATTTGCCACGTCTACATTGACTCCGACGCCGATGCGGCCATGGCTGAGGAGGTTGCATTCAATTCGAAAGTCCATCGGCCGGGGGTTTGCAACGCGGCGGAAACGTTGCTCATCAACAAGGCGGCGGCAGACGACATTCTTCCCTCGCTGGGTAAGCGTCTCGATGAAGCTGGAGTCGTGCTTCGCGGTGACGCACCAACACAGGCCATTTTGTCCGCATCAGGAATCTCAGTTTCCGCAGCAACCGAATTGGACTGGGACGAGGAGTATTTGGATCTCGTACTTTCCATCAAGATAGTGGCGGACACTTGCGAGGCGATCAATCACATTAACAACCACGGCTCAGGCCACACGGAGGCAATCGTTACGAACAGCGCTGACACCGCCAAACGCTTCCAAACGGAGGTGGATGCCTCGACTATTTTTTGGAATGCCTCGACGCGATTTACTGATGGAGGCCAATTCGGCATGGGGGCGGAGATTGGAATCAGCACCGACAAAATTGGTGCCCGCGGCCCGATGGGCTTGGAAGAATTGACCAGTTACAAATGGCTTGGTGTCGCGGATGGATTGATTCGTGAATGACCGTCTCCGAAGCCAGGCGTGAGTTGATCGACCGCTTCCGATCCTCCGGTGTCGAATCGCCGGAAGTAAACGCCGAATGGCTGCTCGCCTCTTTACTGAACTGTTCTCGGACGGAGCTTCCCCTGCGGCTCGATGAAACCATCCCAGACCCGCAGCTCGAACATCTCAACAGCCAAGCCGCACGGCGGGCCCAGCGGGAGCCGTTGCAACACATTCTCGGCACAGCCTGTTTTTGCGGATTGAAATTCCAAGT
>WTHH01000293.1 GCA_011523195.1 Verrucomicrobiales bacterium | reverse complement strand
GATGAAAAACAAACTAGTCTTGGCCGGCCTCGCGTTGGCTTTGTCGATGGGCTTGGCCAAGGGGGCCGAGCTGAGTGTGCGCCTTGCCAAGCCGCTTGGCCAAGCGATGGTGGAGGCGAAGGGGCTTGGTCAGGCGCGAGTTGGGGCCCTGCTGTTTTCGGATGACCTTACCAACTGGTTCCCGGTGGCGGCCACCGACCAGCTGTCGCTTGGTTATAGCGAGGCTCCCGCTCCCGGGCAGAGGTATTTTCAACTTCTCGAAACCACACCCCCCAAGCTCAGCAGCTCGTCGAACTGGAAAACGGAGCTGACGCTCCCGGAGGACAATTTCATGGTGGAATTCAAGGGAGCCGAGGGCGGCTGGACACCGCCCGGGACGAAGAAACCGAAGGAAACGCAATGGACAAAATTCACAGTGCTGATGGACGATCTCACGACGGTTTATTTTCAGAACGGCAAGCGGCTGAAATTCCACTACGACTTCGGAACCAAGTTTGTGCCGGAGTTCGATGACATGACGCACATGCAGTTCGACAGCGTCACGCTCTTCAACTCCGGTCGCCGGGCTGTGATGGGGGCGGTATTGTATTCCGAGAAAAATAGCGAGTACGCAATCCAATTCGTGGGGCAGGATCGGCTGCCGGCATCGATGGTACGGTTCCTTTGGCAACAGGTGGACGATGCCATCGAAAAACCGTCCACGTTGCGCGGGCTGTACATGCCAACCCACGAGCAGACCGATGCCTACGGCGAAGTGGAGAGCGCGCTGGCGGCGATCGATGTACCGGTGGTGTCGGCGCATAGATGGGAGACAGGCACGGATGTGGTTTACTCGAAGGGTTGGGCAATGGGCCGCTTGGTTTTTGTCGAAGGCAGTGAGATTGCCTCGGCGTTTCGGGCGGGTGATTTGACGAGCGACGACATCCTTCTGACGGATCATGTCCCGGCGGAGATTCCGCGCGTGGCCGGCATCATTGCGTTGAACCCTTCCACGCCAAACTCGCACGTTGCGATCCTTGCGAAAAATTTCGGTGTGCCATTTTACTTCGAGGGCAACGAGGCGACTCGCGAGGGGCTGCGCTCGCTGAATGGAAGAATGGTGATGTTTCGAACCAAGGCAGGCGGAGGCATCAACCAGTCCCCAAACGACTCTGCCAGAGTGATTGAGTTGGAGGACGATCTTCCGGAGTCGGTGCTCGACGCCGTGGCCAAGCTGAAGGCTCCGCCGTCGCTGAAATTTGAAGCCAAGAAAACTGCCGGCGTCTACACCAAGCCGATCGAGTCGGTGAAACCAAGCGACACTGAGTATGTCGGCGGCAAGGCGGCCAAGTTCAATTTGCTGCGCAAATACATCCCGAAAAACTCGCCCGACCCGGCCATCGCGATCACGTTTGATCTCTGGGATGAGTTCATGGTCCAGCGCTTGGCCAACGGCAAATCGCTGAGCGAAGAGATCGCTGAGCGCTTGGCCAAGGCGCACGAGTCCGGCCTGCAGGCGGACCTGGAGGACGCGCTTAAGGGTGTGAGAAAGTTGATTCGCAACGGGGGATTCGTCGAAAGTCAAAGGCAGGCTATTATCGCGGCACTCGAGCCGTTTGATAAGGATAGGAAGATTCGGTTCCGAAGCTCCACGAACGTCGAGGACAGTCGTTACTTCACCGGTGCCGGCCTTTACAGCAGTTACAGTGGTTGCCTGCTTGACGACATTGACGACGATGAGGTGGGCCCTTGTGGCTGCGATGAAAGCAAGCCAAAGGAGCGTGGTGTATTCCGTGCCATAAAGCGGGTCTATGCCAGTTTTTATAACAACAACGCCTACCTCGAGCGTCGGCGATTTGAAATAGATGAGGGTGAGGTCGGTATGGCGATCCTTGTTCATCATTCGTTCCCCGACGAGTTTGAGATGGCAAACGGCGTGGTGGTGTCGGATTTTCGGAAGTACACCGGCGGCGCGTTCAATATGTGGAGCACAATGTCGACCCAGGTCGGCGCGACCAGTGTTGCCAACCCTGATACGACTGCCGTGCCGGAGGGGGTTAGCGCCTCGGGCTACCGTAGTTCGAACGGCTCTACTAGTCGGAGGGTGACGTTCCAAAGTCGCTCGAGCTTGCTTCGTGCCGGGGAGGATCACGTGATGAAATGGAAGAGCGACTACGAGTCGCTGCATCAGTTGCTTGAGAAAGTGGCTTCAGGTTACTCGCGCTACGCCCTAGATCGTGAAAAGTACACGCTGGATTTCGAGTACAAAAAAATCGAGCCGGATAAGCTGATTGTCAAGCAAGTGCGCGAATTGCCGCAGCCTTCACAGTTGGAAAACCCAACTCCGTTACTCGCCGGTGGACGGGCTATGCTGCGTCTGTTTCAGGGAGAGCATGGTGGTAATGTTTTTTCGCGGCATCGCCTGAAGTCTGTGTGGGATCTTAATACAATCAGTCGAGTGCTAGATAACGCCGGGCAAAAGGCATCAATCTTGTATAAAGCCAAGTGGACGCGAGTGATCGATGGCGCGAGTGTTGTCATAGGAAACGAGATAAATGGATGGGGCGGGTATCGTTTTAGCTTCAGCACCGAGAACAACAATAAATTCTTTAATGACCACTGGGAGGAATCGAGAAATGGTGAGACTATCAAGTTTAAGCTTTCTGCCGGGATTCCCCGCTGGCTGCCTGACCGCAGTTCCCCAATTGTTTTTGCTGACGAGATGCAATGGAAACTTGAGGCGACATATAAAAAATCACGCACAGACTATCAACAGCAGGCCTTTGGCGGAGGCGGGTTGAAGAAAAAGAAGGTGCGAAAAGATCAGATTACGCTGACCCAATTTGACCCGACCGAGGGGGTTGGGCCAGATGATTTGCTGCAAAAACGCCCGATCAAGGGCAAGGGAGGTAAAAAAATTGATGTCGAGTTTTACTGGCCGCCGGCTCCCACCGGGCCAACCGCCGGTTACACCGCCCCTCTGAAGGGTTGGAAGGAGACTGTAATCACTGGCTTAACCACGGAGCCAATCTCGTTGAAGGGTTGGTACTCACAGACCTATGCTCCCGGGCATCACAACTTCTGGGAAGAATTCCTATTAGAGCCATCGAAGGAAGAGGGCATAAGCAATGAACAGCTTGAAGAGTTGGAGGACAACGACGTGAAAATGATTTACCTGTTCATCGACCGGGGCCGCTCCTCCAACGCCTATATCATCGGCTTCGACGACGAGGCCCGACCACTCTAGGCCGCGCTTGGCCAAGCGCTACAGCCCGGGGACTCGTGGCTCGACTCCCTTGCACGGCTTCTTCACTATCTGCGTCTTTTCAACGCATGGAGGCGAGTTCCGTCAGGGTCAAAAAAACGATGGGTCAAAAGGTGGCGCGACTGGCGCCTTTTGGCATCGGCCATACCAAGCCCAAGCACTTTCGCGACATGCTCAAGGTGGTCTGGGAAAACCGGGACAACCTTGGCTATGCCTGGAAGGTGTTGAGTCGTGGCGTGTGCGATGGGTGTGCGCTTGGGGTTGCCGGACTGCATGACTGGACGATTGACGGCGTGCACCTATGCATGACGAGGTTGAATCTGCTGCGTCTCAACACGATGCCCGGTTTTGATCCGGGTGTGCTCGGCGATGTTTCCAAGCTGAAAAACAAATCGAACGCAGAGCTTCGTAAACTGGGACGGTTGTCCTATCCGATGCTGCGCCGCAAGGGAGAGTCGGGTTTTTCCCGGATCACGTGGGAGGAGGCCAACGGCATGCTTGCCGAGCGGTTGCGCGGGATCGACCCGAAGCGGCTTGCGTTTTTCGTGACCTCGCGCGGAGTGACCAACGAGGTCTACTACATCGCCCAAAAGGTGGCCCGTTTTCTGGGGACGAACAACGTCGACAATGCAGCCCGGCTTTGTCACTCACCCTCTACCGCTGCCATGAAGGCGGCAATCGGATACGCCGCGACGACGTGCAGTTACACGGACATGTACGGCACGGACCTGATCGTTTTTTTCGGTGCCAACCCGGCGAACGATCAGCCGGTGATGACCAAGTACCTGCACGAGGCAAAAAAACTGGGCACAAAAATCGCGCTGGTAAATCCCTACGACGAACCTGCGATGAAACAGTACTGGGTTCCGTCCTCGGCCGACAGCGCGTTGTTCGGCACGGACATCACCGACTACTGGTTCCCGGTATCGCAGGGAAGCGACATCGCCTTCTTGTACGGCGTGCTGAAGATTCTTTTTGAAAACGACTGGCTGAATCATGAGTTCATCGAGCGGCACACCGTCGATGTAGAGCAAATCCGGGAGGCGACGGCCAAGGTTTCGTGGGATGATATCCTTCAGCAGACCGGCCTGACGCAGGCCGTCATCCACGAGTTTGCCGAACTAATCCGTGACGCAAAAAATGCGGTACTGGTCTGGAGCATGGGCATCACCCAGCACCCGTGGGGCGCCGACGGGGTGCAGATGATCATGAATCTAGGCCTTCTCCGGGGCTACGTGGGCCGCGACAAAAACGGGTTCATGCCGATCCGAGGACACTCGTCTGTGCAGGGCGGTGCGGAGATGGGCGCGTACTCGACAGTGTTCCCCGGTGGCGTGCCGATCAACGCCGAAAACGCCGGCCGCCTGTCCGAACATTACGGTTTTGAAATTCCTGACTGGGCTGGCATCACCACCACGCAGATGATCGACGCCGCGCATGCGGGTGAACTCGACCTGTTCTACTGCCTTGGTGGAAATTTCCTCCGCAACCTGCCGGAGCCGGACTTTGTGGCCGAGGCCCTGTCAAATGTCCCGCTGCGGGTGCATCAGGACATCATCCTGACAGACCAAATGTTCGTTGAACCGGGCGAGGAGGGCGTGCTGCTGCTGCCAGCCAAGACGCGCTATGAGCAGGACGAAGGTGGCATCGAGACGACCACCGAGCGGCGGATCGCCTTCACGCCGGAGATTCCCCGGCAGGTGGGCGAAGCCCGGGCCGAGTGGAAAATCCTGCTCGAGATCGCCCGTGCCACCTGGCCGGAGAAGGCCGAAAAGCTGGGTTGCGAAGACGGCTGGAAGGTTCGGGAGGAGATTGCACGGGTGGTTCCGTTTTACGACGGAGTGCAGCACCTGAAAAAGACACACGACGCGGTGCAGTACGGCGGACCGCACCTGTGCGCCGACGGCAAGTTTGCCACCGCCGATGGCAAGGGCCATTTCGTGCCGGTCGACCTGCCGCCGTTGAGGCTGGAGAAGGGCCTCTTTTTTGCCAGCACAAGGCGTGGCAAACAATTCAACTCACTGATCTATGCAGAGCGGGATCCGATCAACGGTGCGGACCGCGACTCGGTGCTGATGAGCCGTGCCGATGCCGACGAACTCGGTTTGACCAACGGCGACCGCGTGCAATTGAAAAATGACCTCGGCCAGTGGATCTGCAGGTTGCCGGTG
>WTHH01000405.1 GCA_011523195.1 Verrucomicrobiales bacterium | reverse complement strand
AACTATCTCGGAAATTAAGGAGGGAAATTGAAGAGGAAGAATTCGACGAAATTTAGGCCGGGAGGGGTGGGTCGATGACCCCAGATCATTACGCCATGGCCATCGGTGCGGGGGCACTGACCGGCTTCATCTGCGCCGTGCCGGTCGGGCCGGTAAACGTCGCGATCATGGAGGAGGGAATTCACAGCGGCCGCAAGCGGGCGTTCATCATGTCTGCGGGCGCGCTGATCATGGAGCTAATCTACTGCGTCATCGCGTTTGGCGGTTTTGCCAACCTGTTTGACCACAAGTTACTGCGCGCCACGGTCGAGTTGGTCAGCCTACTGGCCGTCAGCTTTTTTGGCGTCAAGTACCTGATGACGGACACGGTCGCAGTCCAGGGCAAACGCGCCAAGGTAGTCGAGCAGCGTCTCCATCCGCACACGGCTTTCTGGACCGGCTTTGTCCGCGTGCTGGTCAACCCAAACGTCCTCCTGTTCTGGATCATGATCGCCGCTGTGCTCCTGGCCAACGGCACACTGCAACCGGCCTGGCAAAGCCGCATGGCCTGTGCCGGCGGAGCCGGCCTTGGCATTGGCGCTTGGTTTACACTGCTTGTGATCGGCAGCGCCCGGGTTCGCAATCGTTTCTCCGACAAGACGCTCGTAAACTTTTCCCAAGTCTCCGGCATCCTGCTGTTGCTGCTTGCCATCGTGATCGCCGTGCGATTGATAGGCACCGTGGCACAGGGTAACTGACCCGCTTGGCCAAGCGCACCCCACAAGAATGACCTCAATGCGAACTTACCTGACTGGTATTCTTCTCCTCGTTTCATTCGGGCTGACGTCTCTGGCGAACGCGGACTCTCGCCCAAACATTCTCTTCATCGCAGTGGACGACCTGAACGACTGGGTCGGCCACCTCGGAGGTCACCCTCAGGCCGAGACGCCCAATATCGATCGACTCGCAAAGAGAGGCATCACCTTTACCAGAGCATACTGCTCCGCGCCGCTGTGCAATCCATCCCGCGTGAGCCTGCTGACCGGTATCGAGCCGTCCAAATCCGGAGTGTACGGCAACGGTGAAAAATTCCGGGAAAAACTGCCCTACGCCGTCACGCTCATGCAGTATTTGAGGAAACATGGTTATACTGCCAAGGGTGGGGGTAAGATTTTTCACGGGGCCAACCGGCCAGGCGATACGGCATCGTGGGATTTCTACTTCAAGGCTGCACGCAGCAGGCTACATCAAATCCGGCAGGACAACCTGCCGCCAGAGGCCTGGGCGCCGTGGGGCACGTTGAAAAACAAAGATACCGACCTCTTGGACACAAAAGTCGTCAACTGGGCCATCTCCGAGTTGGGAAAAAAACACAACAAACCGTTTTTTCTCGCCTGTGGATTTACCAAACCGCATCTGCCCTGGTATGTCCCGGAGAAATATTTCGACCTGCATCCGTTGGACAAAATCGTTCTCCCGAAGGTGCTGAATAACGACCGCGACGACCTGCCCGCGTTCGGCAAAAAACTGGCCCGTGAAGTACACGACGTCTCCGGTGCTCGAAATTTTGCACAACATGGCGAGGACCACGACATGGTATTAAAGCACAACCAATGGCCTCGGGCCGTGCAAAGTTATCTCGCAACCATTAGTTACGTGGACGCTCAAGTCGGCCGCCTTATGCGGGCGCTGGATTCGAGCGAACATGCAAAAAACACCATCGTTGTTCTTTGGGGCGATCACGGTTGGCACCTTGGGGAAAAACAGCATTGGCGCAAACACGCCCTGTGGGAAACCACCACCCGCACCACGCTCATCATCGACACGCCCGGTTCGGCCCATTCCGATGGAAGCCAATGCGCCCGCCCGGTCAGCCTCATCGATCTTTTTCCATCATTGGTCGATCTTTGCCGGCTGCCCGAACTGGACAATCTCGACGGCAAAAGCATCGTGCCTCTACTGAAAGAACCGAAACGACAATGGCAGCGGCCCGTGCTCAGCACATTTGGTAAAGGTAACCACGCAGTCAGGACGGCTCGGTGGCGGTATATCCAGTACCACGACGGGGGCAGGGAGCTGTACGATCACAAAAACGATCCAAACGAGTGGAGGAACCTGGCAAACGTGCCACATCACGGGGCAGTCATCCGGCGCCTGCAATCGGTCATCCGAAACCGAACCAAGCGATGAAGGTCCCCCGCTTGGCAAAGGTCAGCCGGAAGCCTTTCCAAGCGCATCCAAAACGATACCCGGCGTGAGCACCTCCGGCAGCATCTGCGTTTGCACAGTCGTATCCGGCGAATAAACCAGTACCAGCGGTACTCCCGCCCTATTCCACTTGGCCAACTCGCGCGTGATATGGTCCGGGCGCCTCGTGTAGTCGGCCCGGAATGCCTTGATGTTTTTATCTACCATCACGGCCCGGACGGACTCGATATCGATGCTGGCTTTTTTGTTGGCGATACAGGTCACACACCACTTGGCCGTGAAATCCACCAGCACGGGTTGGCCATTTTTCCGTGCAGCGGCGACCGCCTCCGGCGACCAAGTGTGCCACTTGATTCCACCGGGAAAATCCTGCACCACGCCGGCTGACTTTGAATTCGGATCGATCGGGTTGCGCCACTGCAACTGGCCCTCCAGACCGAACACCACGCCCCCCAGCGTCATCAACCCGGCCATCGCAAGCGCCAGTCCCTTGCGCCGAGTGCCCCGTTGAAAAAATTCTCCGAACACCCAGAGCGCCATCGCCAGCAGAGTCAGAAAAATACCAAACCACAAAATCCGGTCGCCGTAATATTCGTAAGTCAGCATGAACAGCCACATCGCCGTCCCGAGCATCGGGAAGCCCATGGCGATCTTGAATTTTTCCATCCACGGCCCCGGCTTGGGCAAAAAGCGCAGCCACTTCGGATTCCAACTAAGCACGACATAAGGCAGTGCAAGCCCCACCCCCACGGCGATGAACATCAGTACGATTACGCCGCTCGACTGCGAAAACGCGAATCCCAGCGCCGGTGCCAGAAACGGTGCCGTGCAGGGTGTCGCCAAAATCGTCGCCAGCACGCCGTTGAAAAACGCGCCCCCCGCACCCTCCTTCGAGGCTACCGAGCCGGCCGCCACACCCACCGAACCCAGCGTGACCTCGAACAGTCCAAAAAGATTCAGTGCCACCAGCGTCACGAGGATCGTCAACAAAACCACGAACTGCGGGTTCGACATTTGCATTCCCCACCCCGCCAAACCCCCGGCGCTTTTCACACCGATCACGATTCCAGCGAGGATCAAAAATGAAACCAGCACCCCGGCGCCATACAGCAAACCAAGCAGGCGGACCCGCGCCGGAGATTCCTGACTCTGTTTCACGAAACTCAGAATCTTCAGCGAGATCACCGGCAAGACGCACGGCATGATGTTCAGGATGATCCCACCGAGGAACGCATAGAACAGCATCAGGCTAAACGACTGCTGTGGCGTCTCCGCAGTCGACCCGCCCGTGGCAGCGGGTTCGGTTGTTGTGCCGGCTGTTGGTGCGGGACTGTTGGCGTCCGCCGTGATCGCCAGCTTCACCTCGATCGCGCTAGTCTTGTCCCGATCTTTCAGGTGTAACACCAGCAGCCCGGCGACCTCACCTGGCCAGTCGCCTTCAAATTTCGTCACCGTTTTTTCTACGCGCATCCTGCCTTCGGCGGTGACGCTGACTTTGCTCTCCGGCGACAACCCGAACGGCTCGTACGGCAGTGAGAAAAAATCAGCGTCATCCTTCGCCTCACCGGGATCAAACTCAATGACCAGTTTCCTCTCGTCTTCCACAGCTTCGCCTCCCCACCAGGCCTTGGCGGAAGACTTGGCTTCGCTTGGCTTGGGAAGTTTTTTTTGCCACTGCTTGAGCACTTTGGCCGAGGCGGATTCCTTAGCCGCTTGGCCAAGTGCAAACTTGATACTGACTTCCTGGTCCCGCGGGACACACTGCTTCGCACACTCGAGCCACCCCACCTTGCCAGAAATGTCCGCTTGGCCAAGCGGCGCATCCGCAGCGATGGTCAACGGCACCAGCAACACAGTTTCGTCGTGATAGCCGTATCCGGTGGAATCAAGCGACAGGAACTTTTCCGGAACCGGCCACTGGATTTCCCCGGCCGTGATGCCCTTGGGCAGCGTCCACTCAACCGATGTTGGTATGCCGGCCGCGCCCGGGTTGAGCCAGTACGTGTGCCAACCCTTGTCCATTTTCAACTCGATGCCGGCCGTGATCGTCGTGCCCGGCTTGGCGGTGTCATGCGATAACAGCAGCTTGGCTTTGGTCGCCGGCCCAGCCGCACCCGCCTGCCCACCGCCGAACGTATTGCCAAACTGGGATTCACCGAACTGCGCCGGAGCATTCACACCGAGCAGCATGGAAACAAAAAAACTGAGAACAGTGGCCCTCATCGCAAGTTAGGATGCCATCGCGGCTGGAAACGTTCAATTACGGACAGCCGCTCAAAACACCTCGGTCGGGCAACTTGGCAGGGATTTCAGGAAGATTTGGCCGTAGCGCTTGGTCAGCACGCGATTGTCCAGCACGACAACCATCCCGTTGTCGCTCCTGGTTCGGATCAACCGGCCGACGCCTTGGCGAAATTTCAGCACGGCCACCGGCAAGGAAAATTCCATGAATGCATTGCCGTTGCGTGCTTCAATCGCCTCGATCTGCGCCTCGACCAGCGGATGATCCGGTACCATGAACGGCAGCCTCGTGATGATCACGTTTCGCAGCGCATCCCCCGGTACATCGACTCCCTGCCAAAAACTGTCCGTACCAAACAGCACCGAACGTTCGTCTGCCTTGAACCGCTCGAGCATCGTCGATCGCGGCACGCCGGCACCCTGCACGAGACACTTAATTCCGCGCTCGCGAAAAAAGCCCTCCAACTCCTCAGCGAGTTCGCGCATCAGCCTGAAGTTGGTGAACAAAACAAACGCGCCACCATCGCTGAGATTGACAAAGTGGCGAATCTGCTTCGCCACGGCATCCCGAAATTCCGGCTCACGCGGGTCCGGCATCTTGCCGGCAATGAACAGTTTCATCTGCTGCTCGTAGTCAAACGGCGAACCGACCTGCACCGCCCGCACCGCCTCGGCGCCAATCAAGCCAGCAAAATAATCGAGCGGGTTACCGCCTCTGGCCGGTTTTGACTGGCCGGTTTTTTCGGAGTGCACGTCACTCAGCGCAAGAGTCGCGCTCGTCAGGATGACCGGCGAACTGCACCGGAACAGTCGCCGCCGCAAATGTACCGCGACATCAATCGGCGCAGCATTCAGCGAAAGAGTCGTGTTGGCCTTGCCCGACTTTTCCACCCAGTAAACGTGCTCCTGCGAAGCCTGCGAAAGAAAAAGCAACACCCCCTCACGCAGTTCACCGACTCGGCGATTGAACTCCGCCAACTCCTGCCCTGTATCTGCA
>WTHH01000063.1 GCA_011523195.1 Verrucomicrobiales bacterium | reverse complement strand
CTTGGCCAAGCGCTTGGCCAAGCGGCTCACATTTTCGACCGCGCCTTCTCGAGTATCTTGCGCTCGCGCTCGGTCAGGCTGTGGATGCCTTGCTTGGAAATCTTGTCGAGGATGGGATCGACTTCCTGACTGATAAAATCCTCACCGGACACCTCATCCGTATCGACCACCTTCGGCTTGCGCCAGTCACTGCGCTGCCTTACCTCAGTGCCCTTGGCTGAATCACCCGAGACGAAACGCACCTTCGGCAGGCCAGGCAGGAACCGCATCAAGCCACCGCTGCGCACCAGTACGGCCACGTAAAACGCGCCGAACAATAGGCCGCCGAGATGCGCCCCGTGTGCCGTCCTATCGCTTACTTCGGAACGAATCTCGATCACAATGGATATGATTGCGATGGCGAAACTCCCCCAGAAAATCCAGCTGAGTTTCAAGCGAACCGGCAGGACAAAAAACAGGAGCAGAAACATCTCGCGCTGGGGAAACAACCGCGAAAGCACGCCAAGGAACCCGAACACTGCCCCACTCGCGCCCACCATAGGTCCAGCAAAATGCGCTGGCAAAATCATGGCAAATGCCAGTTGAAAAAACGCCCCCATGACCCCGCTGACAAGATACAGCCCAATGATCTCCCGGCGGCCGATAATCGGCTCCAGTGCCCGCCCAATGAAAAACAGACCAAGTGCGTTAACGAGGATGTGGAAAACGCTCCCGTGAAAAAACTGATAGGTGATCAACTGCATCGGCAGCAGCCATGAAATTTGTTCGGAATCCACCGCGAACCACTGACCCACAAGCGAATTACCGAATCGACTGTCTAGACTGCCCGGGTCGATCATCACCTGCAGGATGAACACCACCACATTGATCGTCAGCAGGATGGCCCAGCCGGACCACGGCTGTTGCATTGGGGACGAACCAAAACCCGGTCCCCCCGGTCGCATATATGGACGGTCGTCCAGCATCGTCACACGCCCCCTAGCACGTACTGCCCTTGTCAGCCAACTGTCGCCTCAGCTTCAGCGCCTCGTCCACCAGCCCGTCGACACTCTCGCGCACCACGTCCCACGCCGGGAGATTGAGCCGTTCCTGTACCAAATCCTTTTCACGGCGATACTCGTCGCCCGACAGCAGCCGGCTGTTGATCGCCACGCCGATGAAGCGGCACGGGTGCTGCAGGTTCGCCACGGAAAGGTACGACGCAATCACCTCCTCGAGCGGCGGCAGGGGCATCGGCTCCAGCCCAACCACCTCCGCGCGACCGGCCTCGTAGCACATCACCAACCCTTGCGGCAGGCAGCCGTGCAGCAGCCCCATCGTCACACCGGAGTAGCGCGGGTTGGCCAGGCTCCCCTGCCCCTCGACCACAACCGCATCGTGCCCCTTGGACGCCAGCACCAGTCGCTCGGTCGCGCCCGCGATGAAATCGGACACCACCGCGTCCACCGCGCAGCCGTCTCCCTCAATCAACATCCCGGTCTGCCCCGTGGCCACGAACTTGGTTTCGCAACCACCCCGGGTCATACCGCGCGCCAGCTCCACGCTGACCACCATCTTGCCCACGCAACAGTCGTTGCCCACGGTGTGCAGTCGCAGGCAGTCCGGGTCGAACGCGTCGAACCGCGCCACGTCGAGCGCGTCGTTTTTGCGGAGATCCACCAGCATCGAGCCACTGCGCTTGGCCAAGCGTGAAAACTCCTCGTCGTCGTTCAGGAAAAAATGCATGCCGGACTCAACGCGCATCCCGCGCTCAATCGCCCCGCGAATCTCCCGGCGCAAAGGCCCGCTCAACTCGCCCCCGGCCGGGGCGATGCCGACGATCAGCGTGTCGGCCTCCGGCGCTTGGCCAAGCGCGGCAAAAACAGGAATGTCCCCTCCGACGCCGAGCAGTTCGCCGGCGGTGCGGCCGGCCTGGGTGGAGTCGATCAGCCCGACCACTTGGCCAAGCGAATAGCGCAGCACGCCGGTGGCGGTTTTGGCGGAGAGCGGCGTGGTGCGCCCCTCGGTGAGCAAAAGAATGCGTTCGGTCTCGGCGCGGTCTTGGCTCATTGCCAGACGATCTCTCCGCCGACGATGGTTATGACCGGGCGGCCTTTCAGCGTCCAGTCGTAGAAGGGATTATTGGTCGCCTTGCTGGCGGTGTCCTCCCGGCTGAACACCCACTCCGCGTCGGGATCAAACACCGTCACATCCGCCGGTGCGCCGACGCTCAATGTGCCGCGGTCGGAGCGGATCAATCGCGCCGGGGCCACGGTGAGCCGGTCTATCACGTCGGCCAACGGCATCCGACCGCTGTGGTAAAGCTGCATCAACGCCACCGCGAGCTGGTTCTCCAGGCCGGTTATGCCAAACGGTGCGTTGGCGAACTCGACCTCCTTTTCGTAGTCGCAGTGCGGCGCGTGGTCGCTTGAGATGATTTCGAGCGTCCCATCGACGAGGCCTTCAATCACCGCCTCGCGATCGGCGGCGGATCGCAGCGGCGGGTTCATCTTGAAATTGGTATCAAACTCCGGCCAGGCGGGGCGTTCGCCGTCCCCGGGATAATTCACGCCCTTGCCGTCCTCGTCCCAGAATTTCTCGCTACCAGCAATTGTCGCATCAGTCAGCGTGAAGTGGTGCGGACACGCCTCGCCGGAGATCGGGACGCCGCGGGACTTGGCCTCACGCAGCAGTCGAATGCTCCCGGCCGCACTCATGTGCTGGCAGTGGATGTGTGCCCCGGTTTTCTCAGCGAGCAGAATGTTACGCGCAACAATCATTTCCTCCCCCGCACTGGGCCAGCCCGGCAGGCCAAGCGTGCTATTCCAGTAGCCCTCATGCATTACGCCCGAGCCCACCAGCGAATAGTCCTGGCAATGATCCATCACCGGCAGGTTAAACATCGCCGTGTATTCAAGCGCGCGACGCATCAGGTCATTGTTCTGAACACAATGGCCGTCGTCGGTGATCGCCACCACCCCGGCGCTCTTCAGCGAGCCGATTGGCGCCAGTTCCTCCCCAGCAATCCCCTTCGTGATCGCGCCGGTCGTCAGCACGTTGACCCTGGCCGAGCGCTCGGCGCTGTCCTGAATCAGTGCCACCGTGCCCGGGTTGTCGATCGTAGGACTGGTGTTGGGCATACAAACCACCGTGGTGAACCCGCCCCGTGCCGCCGCAGCCGCGCCGGTCTCAATGTTCTCCTTGGCCGTCTGGCCCGGCTCGCGAAAATGCACGTGAATATCGATCAACCCCGGGCAAACCACCCGACCGCCGGCATCAATCTCCTCAACCCCCTCCGGCGCTTGGCCAAGCGCGTCGGATCCGACCGCCGTCACCCGGCCATCGACCAGCAACACGTCGGCCGTCTCGTCCCGGCCGTTTGCGGGGTCGATCACCCGGCCTCCCTTGAGCAACAATGAACTCACGGCCACACAGGCTAGGGAAGGTGGATTGACAACGCAAGCCGGGTTGGTAGGCTGCGCCCGGTTGCGGGTGTAGTTCAATGGTAGAACGGAAGCCTTCCAAGCTTCATGTGAGGGTTCGATTCCCTTCACCCGCTCCACTTCACTTTTTTGTTTGTACAGGGCACGGATGCCCCTTCGATCTTCACGAACACGTTACCCGGAAACGACTGCAACATGAATTACTCCGAGTTTAGGGTACACGAGAATGAAACGAGGATCACTCGACTGCTGGCCACTTGGGGAAGATGAAATTCGCAGTCTACATCAGTCTGTTGCTGGTCAGCGCACCTGTGTCGGTCAGCGCAGAGCGATTGCCATTCGAGCCTGTCAAAACTTCTGCGGATAGAGACTCCCGGGCCTCCAACCTATGTGCGTTCGGAAACCACTTTGCCCTTAGCTGGATTGAGCGCAGTCGAGACGGCACCGCACAGGTTCAGTTTGCGAGCTGGAACGGCAACGGTTTTGACAAAAAAATACCGGTCGCGGAGTCCAAACATATGTTCTCCAACTGGGCCGACATACCAACCTTCATCGAGGCACCAACCGGTGATCTTTATGCCCACTGGCTGGATCGTATTGACGACAAACCTCACGCATACGGCATCCGGGTAGAGCGCTCTGTCGACCGGGGTAAAAAATGGAACTCACTTGGCTGGCTGCATACCGACACGGGTGCAACGGAACACGGGTTCGTTTCACTGGTTCCCGATGGCAACCACGTACGCGCCTTCTGGCTGGATGGCCGTTTGATGACCAAACCAACCGGCAAGATGACGTTGTGCACGGCGATCCTGGACGGAGACCAGATCAGGGATGAACGCATGCTCGATGACAACGTATGCACCTGCTGCCCCACCTCTGCTGTTCCGCTCCCAGCCGGCCCAATCGTGGTATATCGTGACCGCTCACAGCGGGAGATTCGTGATATCAGTTTCATTCTCCGGACCGAAAACAAGTGGGGCGAACCCGCGACTCTGAAAAAAGACAACTGGCTAATGCCCGGCTGCCCGGTTAATGGAGCCAGCATCGCCACGAACGGCGACCTTGTTGCGATCAGCCGATTCACCGTGCGCCACAAAAAGGCGCAGGTGATTCTGCGGTTATTCAAAGGTGGATCGATGCAATCCGGAAAAGATGTCGTTCTCGATGAAAACACCCCCATCGGGCGTTGTTCAACCGTTTGCACCAAGAATTCAGCATACACCGTCTGGATCGGCTTTGAAAAAAAACAGGCCGTACTGCGCTTGGCGGAAGTTTCCGCCACCGGAAATATCATGAGTATACGCTCACTTTCCCGGGTTAATGGAAACCGATCCAGCGGCATGCCTCGCACCATCCTAAGTGACGGTTATTTATGGGTGACCTGGACGGATTCAAATCGAATCCGCTTGGGCCGAATAAAAGTCAATTAGCAGGCCTTCCTTCCGGGGGTCAGTCCACCCACCTAACGCCCTTCAACGAGTGGCGCAACTTGGCCAAGCGCAAAAGGTAGTGCTGGCTCTCCGAGCCGGCCTTGGTTGGGAATTACATTGAGGACGGCTGGGGACAGCCGTTCCTACATCTCCCATTCCCCTCTAGAAGAGAAATTCACCGCCAGTTAAATGCCAAGCGGAACTAAGGAACTAATTCAATGCATTTCCGGCCAGAGCATACGATGATTTCATCGGGTAAAGGAATGTCCCCGCTACTGTTTAACCAGTCATTCCGTGTATTCTGTGTATTCATTGTGGTCTCCCCCGCTTAGACAAGCGCAGGTAGAGACGGCTGTCCCCAGCCGTCCTAAAAAACACCCGGATTGCTGGCCAAGCGCTGCCGGCTTGATTCATTTTCATTCGAAGGAGAAAGTGCCCGCGCAACGTTCAAGATTAGTTGACGGCTCCTTTTACCATTTTAGGAATGGGGACGGTGGTGGTGGATCATCAGGTGTTGGTTCATGAACTCCCGGAACCGGATACCAAGGCGGAAATTCATTCGGCCCGGTTTCAAGTCGGCGGCCCAGTTCCGAC